>SCSX01000059.1 GCA_004297825.1 Spirochaetota bacterium | reverse complement strand
CCTCCCCCTTGATGGGGGAGGCCGGGTGGGGGTGGAAAGCACTCAATTGCAATAAGCGCTTCACCCTCCCCTAACCCCTCCCGTCAAGGGAGGGGAATATAATCGATCCCTTTGCCGCCCCCCATACCCCCCCAAAGGGGGGCACCGACATACATCCACTACATTAAGTTCGATTCACGAATCCCCCTCCGGGGGACATGGGGGCAATTTTCCATTAGTAGCGTCTCCCTGATTTACTGCGTGTTCTTCTTCGCGATCTCGGCATCCTGGGTCGCGTGCATGATCTGGTTCAATAAATCCTGCACCTCGTCGGGCAGAACGCTCACGGGCTTTCCCGTGGACAGGGCGAAGTAGTAGACCTTCGCGCTCTTTTCTAATAGCTCGGCGTTGCGGCGCGCCTTGGCGAGCGTGGAAGCGAGTGCCAGCGCCCCGTGATTTTTCAGGATATAGCAGTTGGCCCTGTTACCCAGCTTGCTCTCGACGTTCTGAAGAAGCTGCGCGCTCCCGGAGAGGCCGTAGGGCACCACCTCCACGAGGGTCCCGATCGCGTTGGCAGCCTCGTCGAAGAGCGCGGGAATGGGGGTGTCGATGAGCGAGAAGACGCTCGCATACGTCTGGTGCGTATGCACGACCGCGCTCACGTCCGGCCTGTTTTTATAGATCGCGATGTGCATGGGGGTTTCCATGGAGGGCTTGAACGAAGTGTCCTCCGCTGGCTTGAGATCGAAATCCACCACGCATATATCGTCCTTCGACATCGCGCTGTACTCGACCTGCGAGGGGGTTACGGCCACCAGGTTCGTGCCGGGGACGAGCATCGATACGTTTCCCCCGGTGCCCTGGACGTAGCCGTCGCGGACCAGCCCCATGATGCATTCGTACACCATGTGCTTCTGTTCGGCGTATGCGTTCATCTTCATGTCTTCTTCTCCTTTATTACGCGCCCTGGTCTTCGTTCAGGGACCGGAAGAGCTTCGCGTTTTTCTCGTATAGTTTGGTAAATACGTCGAATTGCTTATCGTACATGCCTTTCAGGTTCTTCCGGGGCTCGTACACCTTCGCGACGGGGACCAGGCTCCGGGCGTCCTCGAAGTTCTTCATGATGCCCAGGCCCACGGCGCACACGATGGAGGCGCCTATGGTTCCCGCGTTTATGCAGTTGTCGATGGTCTCTATCGTCCTGCCCGTTACGTCCGCCATAATCTGGGAACCCACCGCAGACTTCGCACCCCCGCCCACGAAGCGCAGGCTCTCGCGATAGGGGATCTTCTTTTCCATTGCCTCGAGCATCCAGCGCTTGTGGTAGGCCATGCCCTCGAGCACCGATCGGATCATCTGCCGCTTTCCCGTGGACAGGCTCAGGTTGAAGAACATGCCCCTCGAGTACGGGTCCTCGCGCGGGGAGCGGTTCCCATGGAGCCAGGGCGTGAAGATCACCCCCCCGGAGCCGGGCGCCGTCTGTTCCACCACGGCATTCAGGTAATCGAACAGGCTTTCGTATTCCTGGTTTTTCTCGGCGACGTGCTGCGCCTCCAGGTAGACCCCGATCTCGTCAAGGGCGAGGTGATCGCGCACCCACTTGAGGCAGGCCCCCGAGGTCTCCTGCTCGGCGACGTAGTTATATATGCCGGGAACAGCCCCCAGGATGGATGCGATGAAGTTACTCACGTCCACCATGCGCTTGTTCACGTTCGAGACCACCCAGCCGGAGGTCCCCACGTAGATGTGGGTGTCGTGGAGCTTGGTGCAGCCGGCGCCTATTTGCGTGAGCGGCACGTCGCCCCCTCCCCCGAAGACGGGCACGCCCTCGACGAGCCCCATCTGGGCCGCCGCCTCCGGCGTCAGGTGACCCACCACGTCGGTGGAGTTCACCACGGGCGGAAGGTGGTCCATGTTCACGTTGAAGGTTTTGCACAGTCCCTTGTGCCATTTGAGCTTTCCCGGACGGGTGTCGTACAGGAAGGTGATGTTCGCGGAGTCCTGCGTCATCCCGAATTTCCCGGTGCACCGGTGAATGAGGTAGTCTTTCACGTCCAGCCACTTGTGCGCGCGGGCGAATATCTCCGGCTCGTTTTCTTTCACCCAGTGGTATTTCCAGAGCGGGTCCTTCGCGGTCGCCGCAAGCCCGCCGGTGAGATAAAGCGACTTGAGTGTGATAAGCGCGTTCCACTTTTCGATCTTTATGAGCCCGCGGTAGAGATAGCGCTCGATCTGCTTCACGGCGCGCCCGTCCATGTAGCTCATGGGATTGCGGAGGGCCGCTCCCTTTTCATCCACGAATATCGACCCCTGCATCTGCGCGCAGAACGCCATGCCGCGCACTAATTTAGGGTCCAGCTTCGTGCGGGCCATGATGGCCTTCGTGGCGGTGCAAATTGCGTTCCACCAGTCGTCCGCCTTCTGTTCCACCCCGCCGTCGGGCGTGGTGTAGAAGGGATATTCGACCATCCAGGAATCGACCATCTCGATCCTGTCCGCGATCCGGTAGATGCAGGACTTGTTTCCCGTGGTGCCCACGTCATGCGTGATAATGTAGGTGATGTCGCTCATGTATGCGGTCCTCGATTGATAAGCATTATTCCGCCTCCGGCATTTTCGCGGCGCGGGGCGCAGATACACACCGTCCTCACGTGACAGAGTATGTCCCGCGAAGCTGCGCATGTCTTATCAAACCATGACCGATCAAAAAATGAAAGAAGATTTAAGGGGGCGGACCCGATGATTGGTAGAGACGTCCCGCCGGGACGTCTCTACCAATCATCGGGTCACGCATTCTTCAACAAAATGCGGTGAAAATGGCACGCCCTAATGCACGGTCTCGCTTATATTGAGCACCACCTTTCCCCGCGGGTGCCGCTTCTCGAGGTACGCCAGGGCGTCGCCCGCCTTTTCGAGCGGGAAGATCTTGTCGACGTGCACCTTGAGGCTTCCCTTGTCCACAAGCTCGGCAAGCCGCACGAGGCGCTCGGTCGTCACACGCGTCCCCTGGTATATGGAGGTCACGCCGAATTGCTTCATGAGCGCCTCATCCGTGTTTTCAACCAGGGACACGATCACGCCGCCGCGCTTGAGGGTCTTGAAAGACCTCCGGTAGGTATCGCCGCCCACCAGGTCGAGCACGGCGTCGCAGTTCTTCACGATCTCCTCGAACTTCTGCTCGTGGAAGTCGATGATCGTATCGGCCCCCAGGCTCTTCGCGTAGGCGATATCATGATCGCTCACGGTGGTCGACACGCGCGCACCGATATGCTTCGCGATCTGTATAGCGATTGAGCCTATCCCGCCGCCGCCCCCGTGGATGAGAATATGCTGTCCCTTCGCGAGCTTAATGTGGCTCTCGAGCGCCTGCAGGGCGCTGGCCCCGGCAAGCGGCAGCGCGCCGGCCTCGATATGACTGATATGCCTGGGCTTCATGGCAATGGTGCCCGTTCCCGCCAGGGCGAATTCCTCGAACGAGCCCGAGCCGCCCCCCGCATACGCCGCGGCCTGACCGTACACCTCGTCGCCGGGCTTGAAATCCGTCACACCCATGCCGATCTCTTTTACTACTCCGGAAAAATCCCCGCCCAGGGTTGCAGGAAGCGGAATCTTCATCATACCGGACCTGATCTTCCAGTCGACAGGGTTCACCCCGGCAGCGTGCACCTCGATGAGCACCTTGCCGTCCGATACGCCCGGCTTCTGTATGGAATTTATAGCGATAGCGTCGCTGTCGCCGAATTTTGTCAATTGTGCCGCCTTCATCGATACGACCTCCCCTTTAGTATAGTCGATTAAAATACACATGAATCGGCGAATAGTCAATGATGCGCGTCAAGGGACCTGGCGCGCGGTGATATCGTATACCGCGCCGGTCCCGTAATCGGCGACGTACAGGTTGCCTTCTGCGGATCCCGCTTAATGACAAGCGTATCCCTTCGGGTCACTCACGCGCTGGGTACGAGGCCTAAGGGCATTTTTCTTTTGCCCCCTGGCAGGGGATGCTTTCGCGAGGAGGAAAGGGTTTCGCACCCTCTCCTCCTCGCGCTCCTCCTCGCCCCGCTCCTCAAGCGCCGGAGGGGCTTAGCGCCCGAACTCGCGCTCGCCGGCTATCGCCGGACTCGCCTCAAACAAGCGGGCTAAATTGGTTTGCCGCTGGCGCGGCGTTCAAGTGTCTTATTTCTCGTTCAACAATGTCACGAGAACTGCTTTCAGCGGAGTTGCTGCTACGTTGTATATTTGTTGAATCAAAGGCTTTGCTCATTGTTGGTGCAAGATGCTTTTTCTATTCAAGAAAGCCTTTTCTTAAGAATTAACGCTCTCACCACGTCACCCCTCTCCCATGGGAGAGGGGCCGGGGGTGAGGTGGGTGCAACGCTCTCGGCCGCATTTTATTTCGAGCAGGCGAGCTTCGTGGCGCGCCCCTCAGGCACGCCGGTCAACAACGCGCGACTTCCCGCCGTCATCACCTTTCAGGGAACCAGGCTCGACGAGCGTGATCTTCGCGACGAGCTCCAGGTCCTCCTCGAGTATCCGCGCCACCTTGTTCTTTACGGCGAGCAGGTTCTTCAACTCGTCGTTGAAGAGCGCATCGGACACCTCGATCCGTATCTCCATGGCGTCGATTCCGTCCTCCTGGTCGAGGTAGACCATGTAGCGCGGCTTCACGTTCTCGGCCTTGAGGAGCGCCTCCTCGATCTGCACGGGGTAGACCTTGAGCCCCTTGTAGATGATGAGGTCGTCGGTGCGTCCCGCGACGCGGCTCATCCGCACGAGGGTGCGCCCGCAGGGGCACGTCCCTTCCATGAGCGAGGCGCGATCGCCGGTGCGGTAGCGGATGAGCGGGAAGCCCTCCTTGGTGATCGTCGTGAACACAAGCTCGCCTTGCGCGCCCGCGGGCAACGGCTCGCAGGTCGCCGGATCGATCACCTCGACGATGAAATGGTCCTCGTTCACATGCAGCCCGTTTTTATGGACGCACTCGCTCGACACGCCGGGCCCCATGATCTCCGAAAGCCCGTACACGTCGAAGGCGTCTATGTGGAGCATCTCCTCGAGGCGCGCCCTGAGCGCCGCGCCCCAGGGCTCGGCGCCGAAAAGCCCGCAGCGGAGCTTGAGGGTCTCCGGGTGTATGCCCATCTCCTTCATCTTATAGGCGATCTCCATGGCATAACTCGGCGTGCACAGGAGCGCCGAGGTCTTGTAGTCCTTCATGACGCGTATCTGCTTTGCGATGTTGCCGTGCGCCGACGACGGTATCACCGATGCGCCGATGCGCTCGGCCCCGTAATGAAAGCCGAAGCCCCCGGTGAACAGGCTGTAGTCGAACGCGATCTGCACGAAGTCGTGCTCGTTGATCCCGGCCGCGGCAAGCGCGCGCGCCGTGACCTGCGCCCAGTGCGCGATATCGTTCTTCGTGTAACCCACGACGACGGATTGCCCGGTCGTGCCGGACGACGAATGCACGCGTACGATGTCTTTCAGGGGAACGGCGAACATGTCGTAGGGGTAGCTCTTCTTCAAGTCTTCCCGCGTCGTGAAGGGGAGACGCCGGATTTCGCGGACGCTTCGCACGCTGTCCACGTCGAACTTTATCGCGTCGAAGGTGTGGCGGTAGAACGCCACGCTCCGGTAGACGCGGTTGAGCGTGGTCTGCAGCCTTTCGGTCTGGAGCTGCTCGATCTCGTCGCGCGGCATGGACTCGAATTCGGGATTGTACATCGTGACCCCTCCTATTCGCTGATTGAGCGGTATTCCTTGCCCAGGTACGCGCGCTGCACGTCCCTGTTGTCCAGGAGCTCCCTGCTGGACTCTTCGAGAATGATCTGCCCCGTCTCGAGCACGTAGCCGCGGTCCGCGATGCCCAGTGCCATCCGGGCGTTCTGCTCCACGAGGAGGATGGTGTTCCCCTCCCCGCGCAGGCGCGCGATGATCCGGAAGATGTCCTTCACGATGATGGGCGCGAGTCCCGTGGACGGCTCATCCAGCATGAGGAGCCTGGGCCCCGACATGAGCGCGCGCCCTATCGCGAGCATCTGCTGCTCGCCGCCCGAGAGCGTGCCCGCGAGCTGGGACTCGCGTTCCTTCAGGCGGGGAAAGTGCCCGTAGACGCGGTCGAGCTTTTCCCGCGTGCCCTTCTTATCCAGTTTCTTTCTGAGCGGATACGCGCCCAGGAGCAGGTTCTCGCGTACGCTCATGGGCGCGAACACGTGGCGCCCCTCCGGGACCAGGCAGCATCCCGTCTCGACGATGCGCGCCGCCGGAAGCCCGGCAATGCTCCCGCCGGCGAACACGATCTCCCCCGCGAAGGGGCTTACCACGCCCGCGATGGTGGCGAGCAGGGTCGATTTCCCCGATCCGTTCCCGCCAATAATGGCGACGATCTCCCCCGGCTTGACGTGCAGGGAGACGTTCCTGAGCACCTTGAGGCTTCCGTAGCCAGCGGAAAGGCTCCTGACCTTAAGCATCGTCCTCTCCAAGGTAGATTTTTATCACCTCGGGGTCCGCCTGGATCGCGGCGGGCGGCCCCTGCGCGATCTTTTTCCCGGAACCGAGCACCGTGATGTCGTCCGATATCCCCATCACGAGCGACATGTCGTGCTCGATGAGAAGCACCGTGAGGCCGCGGTCGCGGATATCCTTGATCACCTGACCGATCTCGGCGGTCTCGTGGATGTTGAGGCCCGCCGCGGGCTCGTCAAGCAACAGGAGCGCCGGCTCCATCGCGAGCGCGCGCGCGAACTCGACCAGGCGCTGCCTGCCGAATGCGAGGCTCCCGGCCTCCTTGTCCGCCTCGTGCGCGAGCCCCAGGGTCCGCGCGACCTCCCTGCATTGTTCGCGCATGCGCCGATCCTCTTTCCGCGAGGAAGGCAGCCCCAGCATCGCGCCCCCGAACCCCGTGCGGGCGCGCGTGTGCCGCCCCACCATGATGTTCTCGATCACGGTCATGTGCGCGAAGAGCTTGATGTTCTGGAAGGTGCGGGCGATGCCCATGTGCGCGATCTTGTGCGAGGGCAGTCCCTGGATGGGTTTCCCCTTGAAATAAATTTCCCCGGACTCGCAGGGAAGGCTTCCCGCGATCAGGTTGAAGAGCGTGGTCTTTCCGGCTCCGTTGGGTCCGATAACGGCCTTGATCGAGTGCTCCTCCACCGCGAAGCCCACGCCGTCCACCGCCCTGAGCCCGCCAAAAGAGCGGCTCACGTTTCTCACCTCGAGAAGGCTCATGGCGCACCGCCCTCCCCGCCTTTTTTCCGCATCCGCGCGGCGAGCGCCTTGACCTGCCCCAGGATCGCGCGGGGCCGCTCCGCGTTCAGCAGGCCCTCCGGGGCAAAGATCATGATCAGGATGAGCACCGCGCCGAAAAAGGCGTCGTCGTAGCTTCCCAGGTAGCCGCGCAGAGAGATGTAGTTCAGTGACAGGCCCATCGCGAGCGCCCCCCACAGGTTCGCCATGCCGCCCACCGCCACGATCGCGACGTAGCGTACCGATTTCATCACGTCCGCCTCGGCGGGCCCTATTCCGGCGTTGAAGTGCGTGAGGAATACCCCGGCCACGGCCGTGAACACGGCGCTCAGCACGAAGACGTTGAGCTTGTACCGGGCGGTATCGACGCCCATCGCGCGCGCGGCCTCCTCGTTGTCATGGATGGCGCGCAACGCCCTTCCCGGCCGGGAATTCACGAGGTTAAGCAAGAGCGCCATGCCCAGGACGACGATCGTCCAGGCGATGTAGTAATTGGACACCCGAAGCTCGGGACGGCCGCTCACCGAAAGCCCCGCGAACAGCGGAAAGGCCGGGAGGTCCGATATGCCGTCGGCCTCGCCGAAAATATGCGTGCCCAGGACGATACGATGGACGATGAGCCCGAAACCGAGCGTCGCCATGGCCAGGTAATGCCCCCGGAGCCTGAGTATGGGGACGCCTATGACCACGGACACCGCCAGGGCGAGGAGCACCGCGAGCCCAAGGGCGGCCCAGGGCGAGACATGCACGGTCGCCGCGTCGCTCGCCGATGCGAGACCGGTTTTTAAAAGGAGCCGCACGACGGCCCCGTCCTGGTACGGCGCGGCGTTGAATGTCCCAAGCACCGCCGCCGTGTACCCGCCGATCGCGAAGAACGCCGCGTGCCCCAGGGAGATCTGTCCGGCGTAGCCCATGAGGAGGCAGAGCCCCATGACCGCGAGCACGTAGTACGCCGACATGGTGAGCTGGGTGAGAAAGAATTCCTGGCCGGTGAAGCTCACCAGGAGCTGGAAGGCCGCAAGGACCGCGGCGAGGACCGCGACGGGAATGTAGCCGCGCGGTTTCATCAATGTTCCTTGAGGGCGGCTTCGCCCTTGCGCGCGAAGAGTCCGCTGGGCCGGAAGAACAGGATGAGTATCATGATCCCGATGGCCATCGCGTCCATGTACGCGAGCGGGAGAATGGAAATGCTGAAGGCCTCCAGGAGCCCAATAATGATCCCCCCGGCGACCGCGCCCATGCTGTTGCCCAGCCCCCCGAGGATCGCCACGGTGAATCCCTTGATGGCGAGCGAGGTGCCGCTGTCGTACTGGGTCTGGGTGATGGGGGAAATCACGCACCCCGCCAGCGCGCCTATGGCAGCGCTCAGTATGAACGAAAGCGTGACCATCGATTTCACGTCGATGCCGCACAGGCTTGCGGCCATGCGGTCGGACGAGCATGCGCGCATGGAGCGCCCGGTCGTGGTGCTCCGGAAGAACACGGTGAGCCCCGTCACGATAACCGCGCAGGCACCCAGCACCCACAGGACCTGCGGCGAGATATAGGCGCCCAGGATGTTTATAGAAGAGACCTCGCTCCCGGTAAAAAATGGAAGCGAACGCACCTTGGCGTCCCAGACATGCAGCGCGGTTTCGCGGATGAGAATGGACAGCCCTATGGTCACGATGATCATCATGAGCACGGACGGGTTTTTCAGACGCCTTATGATGACCAAATCGATAAGCCCCCCAATCCCCGCAGTGAGGGCGACCGCGCACGCTATGGCCAGGGGAAGCGGCAGGAAGGCCGCGAGCGTGACCGCCGTCATGCCCCCGAGCATGAGAAACTCGCCCTGTGCGAAGTTGATAATGCCGGTCGTGTTGTAGACGATGTTGAAGCCTATCGCCGTGACGGCATAGACGCTGCCCATCGTGACGCCGGAGAGGATATACTGTAGTATCTGTTCGGGGTTCATGGAAGCCGGGCCGGGGGCGCGTGCCCCCGGCTCATGGTCGTTCTAGTCGAGTTTTTCGTACGGTACGAATTTCCCGTCCTTGACCGTGAGTATCACGAGCGAGTTCATCCCGAGCCCGTTGTGGTCCTGGGGCGAAAGGCTGAATACGCCGGAGGTCCCGGGAATGTCGCGGAGCTGCTCGATCGCGTCGCGCACCTTCTCCCGGTCGTTCACGCCCGCCTTCTTCATCCCTTCGAAAAGCAGGACGAGCGCGTCGTAGGCGTAGCCCCCGAAGGCGCTCACGTCTTCCTTAAAGCGCGACTCGTAGTCCTTCTTGAACTTCTGGAGCAGCACCTTCTGCTTGTTGGTGTCGGGAAGCTGGTCGGCGACGAGGAGCCTGCCCACCGGGAAGATAATGCCGTCTCCCGCCTTGCCCGCCTCTTCCGCGTACTTGAGGTTGCCGAAGCCGTGGCTCTGGAAAAGCGGCACCTCGAACTTGATCTGCTTCATGTTCTTCGCGACTATAGCCTGCGCGGGCACGATGGACCAGTTTATGACCGCCTGCACGTTCTGTCCCTTGAGCTTGGCGAGGACCCCGGTCAGGTCCGTCGCCTTCATGTTGTACACCTCGCTGATGAGAACCGCAACGCCGTACTCGGGCGCGATCTTTTCGAGCTGTTCCTTGCCCGCGGCCCCGAAGCCGGTGTTGTCCGATATTATCCCGATCTTCGCAATGCCCTTTTTCTTCATGGTCTCGAATATCATCCGGGCCACGTGGCTGTCTTTCTGCGGGGTCTTGAAGACGTACTTTGCGACCGGGTTCACGATGATCTCCGCCGCGGCGCAGGAGATGAGCAGCATCTTCGACTCCTCGCACAGGCTCTTGATCTTCATGGTCTCGCCGCTCGTGGAGGGCCCTATGATGGCGAATACCTTTTCCTCTTCTATGAGCTGCTTCGCGAAGGAGATCGCCTTCTCGGGGTTCCCCTCGGAATCCTTGATGACAAGCTCGACCTGTTTGCCGTTGATGCCGCCCTTGTCGTTGATCTCGTCCACGAGCATCTGCGCGGTCCTCGCCTCGGGCGAGCCCAGGTACGACGCCCCTCCCGTTACGGCGAATATCGCGCCTATCTTCACGGTGTCGCCGGAACCCTTTTTGCACCCGGCGAACGCGGTACCGACCGCGACGCACAGGATGAACATTGCCAGTCTTTTAATAACCATGTCTCCTCCCCTTTTCGCGGAAGCGGCGCTTCCGGGGCCCCCGCGGGCCGCATTGATTCGTAGTTTTAGAAAAAATAGAACAATGATAAGCACATGGCCCCGCTCGCCCGAAAGTCAAGTAAATACTACCGGGCATCCGCCGATTCTTTAAAAATTATTCAGGCAGGCGCCCCTCCGCGGCCGCGGTTTGACTTCGCAGGTCCCCCGGGCTATTTTTTATTATGACAACAATGTCCTCGCGGACCATGCGACATTTGATAGTAATTCAAGCCCCCTGGTCGATCAACCCCAGCCCTGTTTACCAATGCTTACATAACGCAAAATCCGCGAATATTCATCCTGGAGGAAAATAATGATTTCGATCAAGCGGATCAGTCTTCTCTTCGCATCGGGCGCAGTGGGCGGGTTGTGCAACGCCCTGGTAATCTGGGCGTTCGGGGCGCTGGGCATCACTATGGCGATGGGCGTGCACATCGTGCCGCCGCTAAGCCCGCCGTTCCTCTACGCGAAGGTCGTGTGGGGCGGCATCTGGGGACTCGCGCTTCTCCTGCCCCTGTTTCCCGGCCGGCTCGCGCTGCGCGCCTTCGTGCTGAGCCTGCTGCCGAGCATCGTGCAGCTTGTCGTGGTCTTCCCCATGAAGGACGCCCATATGCTGGGTCTCGCGCTGGGCGGACTCACGCCCCTGTTCGTCATCTTCTTCAATTTCACGTGGGGGCTCGCGGCGGTGTACTGGTATCACGCCTGCGGAGACAGGTAGGGGTATCTCCGCCCGTAACGACACGGCTGAAACCCACAAGTTAATAAACACCCCCCGGCGGGGGGCAACGACATCTGCCAATGCCAGAAAATGCATATTCTGCCGATTGCTGAAGTCCCCCTCCGGGCGCTGCACTGAGCTTGTCGAAGTGGGATTTAGGGGGCCTCCTAAGGCAGTTTTTGTGATATGGGTAATGATCACTTCCTACACAAGAGGAAACGGCCTTGGTGCCGATGCGCGGGGAAGCCAGTCACGTGCGCCCGCGGTACAACGCTACTTCTTCGAGAACCTGGACCACGCGAAATAGATGGGGACCCCCAGGAGCACGATGCCCATGCCCGGCCAGGTGTACGCGGGTTTGTAAATGAGAAGATCGACCGCGATGGCGCCCAGCGTGAGGATATAGAGCGCGGGCACGACCGGGTAGCCCAGCATCCTGTAGGGGCGTGCCGCTCCGGGCATCCTGCGCCGGAGTACGAAGACGCCGCCCACGGTGAGTATATAAAAGATAAGCACCACGAAGATCACGTAGTCGAGCAGGTCGCCGTAGGTGCCGGAAAGGCAGAGTATGCTCGCCCACACCGCCTGCATGACGAGCGCCGCGCCGGGGACGTCCTTGCCGTTGAGCACGCCCGCGCTTTTAAAGAAGAGCCCGTCACGCGCCATCGCGTAGTAGACGCGCGCCCCCGCGAGTATGAGCCCGTTGTTGCAGCCGAAGGTCGAGACCATTACGAGCACTGCCATGACCTTTGCCGCCGAGGCTCCCATCGCCATTGAGGCCGCGGCCGTGGCCACCCGGTCGTTCACGGCGAATTGTATCCCCTGCCCCAATACCGCGCCCGCGTCGGGGGTGCCGGTAACCGGAAGCACCGCCAGGTAGGCGACGTTCGCGAGGAGATAGAGCACGGTGACCGCGCCGGTGCCCATCGCGAGGCTCAACGGAATGGTGCGCTTGGGATTCACGACCTCCGCGGCGGTGAAGGTTATGTTGTTCCAGGCGTCGCTCGAAAAGATGGCCCCCACCATGGAGGTGCCAATCGCCGTCAGGAGCGCGATCCCGGCGAGCGCCTCCACCGAAACGAGCTTCCCCCCTGCGACAAGCGCCGCCTGCGCGTCCCAGAAGGACGCGAGGTTCCCGGATATCACCGCGCCGTCGCTTCCCAGGATTATCCCGAGCGCGATGAGGCCCAGGAGCGCGGCGACCTTCGCCGTGGTGAATACGTCCTGGACGAGCTTCCCGCCGCGGATGCCGCGCGTGTTCACCCAGGTGAGCACGGCGATGAGCGCGATGGCCGCGATCTGGGCCGCCTTCACCCTGAAGCCGAGAATATCGAAGGCGATCACGCGTTCGTCCAGTATGGGGAACAGCACCGCCGAAAACTTTGCGAAGGCCATCGCGACCGCCGCGATGGTCCCGGCCTGGATGACCATGAAGAGCGACCAGCCGTACAGGAAACCGATAAGCGGGTTGTACGCCTCACGGATGAAGACGTACTGTCCCCCCGCCCAGGGAAAAAGCCCCGTGAGCTCGCCAAAGGCGAGCGCCCCGACGATCGTGATGAGTCCCGCGATGAGCCAGACGAGCAGCAGGTAGCCCGGGGAGCCCACGCCGCGCGCGATGTCCGCGCTCACGATGAAGATACCGGAGCCAATCATGGAGCCCATGACGAGCATGGTCGCGTCCATGAGCCGGAGCTCCCTCCTGAACGTATGCGCGCCCGGGGCCGCGCCTGTTTCCTTGACAGAGGTATTCATTGAGTGCACCGCCTTGTATTCGTTTATCGGGTAAGGAGCCCGGCGTCGAGTACGAATTGGGATCCTGTCGCATAACGCGCCCTGTCGCTCGAGAGGTAGAGGACCAACTCCGCGACGTCCTGCGTCTCCACCCAGGGGACGGGAAGGAGGTTTCCCGCGGAGCGCTCCGCGATTTCAAGGGGCGTCGCACCCTCCAGGAAGGCGAGCCCGTCGTTCATGGGGGTATTCACGCCCGTGGGATGGATGCTCACGACCCGGACGTTGTGCGGGGCGAGCTCTATGGCCCAGCTTTTCGTGAGGCCCGTGAGCCCCCACTTGCTCGCGGCGTAATGCGAGAGGCGCCCCCCGCCGCGCAGTCCCATGACCGACGAGTTGTTGACGATGACGCCGGTGCGCGCCGCGATCATGTGCGGGATGACGCGCCGCGCGACCATCCAGGCCCCTTTCAGGTTTATGTCGATCATGGAGTCCCACTCGTTCTCGGTCATCTCGTGGGCGCGCGCGTAGGCGCATATGCCGGCGTTGTTGAAGAGCACGTCGATCCGCCCAAGGGACGCGATCGTCCCGTTCACCGCGGCCATGATCGCCGCGTCGTCGCGTACGTCGCCCGCAAAGACGAGCGCCTTTTGCCCGAGCGATTCGACTTCCTTCCTGAGCGATTCCAGCTCCTCGCCGGTCCCGAACGTATACGCCGGGTACTCGATATTCTTCGCCACGTCGAACCCCACGACGTGGGCGCCCTCGCGCGCGAAGGCGAGCGCGACCGCCCTGCCCTGCCCGTGGGCCGCCCCGGTTATAAACGCCACCCTGCCCTGGAATTCTCCCGCCATGTCACGCCTCCGTGTCCGTTTTTTTCCTGTAGGGGTAGAGCACCTCGTCCAGCGGGACGCGGGCCACCGTGTTGAAGAGATTGGTCGCGTACATGATTCCCGCGAACGCGACCAGGAGCGTCAGCTGCTCGTCCGTGAAGGCGGTCTTGAGACGCCCGTAGAATTCCCCCGGGATTTCGTGGGGGTTCGTGCAGATGTGCACGCCCAGGTCCATCAGGAGGCGCTCGATATCGCTGAGCTTCGGGTTGTCGGTGTCCTCCCCGCTGTCGACGAGTATCTTCCGGAAAAACAGGGAGCAGATAAGGCAGTTGTTCCCGTTCGAGATCGCGTAGGAGAACAGCGAAAACGCGCGCTCTCCTATAAAGGGGACGATCAGGTCTTTCAGGGTGTACCACTCCATGTAGGCCTTGAACGCGGGGACGGAATGCAGGAGCGTGCGCTTCATGTTCGTGATGCGCCCGTGACGCGCGACCTGATCGTCGTATTCGCGCCGAACCTCCTGGCTCGCGCCTTCATACTCGGTCATGGATATCAATGGCCCCGAATCCTTCATCTCTTCAATCGCCGTTCCTTATCTCCTCATCTTAAAAAACACCCCCCATACCCCCCGGCGGGGGGGCAACGACATCCGCCAGTGCCAGAAAATGCATATTCTGCCGATTATTGAAGTCCCCCTCCGGGGGATTTAGGGGGCCTTCTGAGGCAGTTTTTGTGATATGGGTTTCCTTAAAGCACGCCCACACATGAAGCGCTCTTTATTAAACAGGACGCGCTTACACTGTCAAGCATTTGCGCGCCCATGATCGAGGATGCGTGTCCGGCGGCCGACACGCGAATCGGCCCTCGCGCTTTTTAACGGAGCCGGTGGGCATATGCGCTTGCCTTTCCGGGCAGCCCGGTGTAGCATGCGCGATATTCCAGGCATCCCGGAGGAAAGCGATGAAGGCGGTCATCACGGTTATCGGCAAGGACAGGGTGGGCATCATCGCGGCGGTGGCGACGGTGCTCGCGGAGCGGAACGTGAACATCCTGGACATCTCGCAGACGATCATGCAGGAGATATTCACCATGGTCATGATCGTGGACGTCTCGAAGGCCGCGTCGGGGTTCGACGGGCTCTCGGCGGGACTGGAGGAAAAGGGGCGGGAGCTCGGGGTGTCCGTGCGCATCCAGCATGAGGACATCTTCAATTCCATGCACCGGGTATGAGACGGCGCGCCATGGAAATATATTTCCGGAGGAGGCCCGATGATAAGCCCGCTTGAAATCATAGAAACGATCACGATGATCGAGAAGGAGCACCTGGACATCCGCACCGTCACGATGGGCATCTCGCTCAGGGACTGCGGCGACGGGGACGGCGCCGTGTCGCGGAAAAAAATATACGACAAGATCACGCGCCTTGCCGGGGGACTCGCGAAGACCTGCGCGGACATCGAGCGGGAGTACGGCATCCCCATCGTCAATAAACGCGTATCGGTCACCCCCCTCGCCCTTGTCGCCGAGAGCTCGGGCGACGACGATTACGTCGAATTCGCGCGCACCCTGGAGCGCGCCGCGGACGCGGTCGGGGTGAATTTCATAGGAGGATTCTCCGCGCTCGTCCACAAGGGCTACACGCTGGGGGACGCGAAGCTGATCCGCTCCATACCGCGCGCCCTCGCGGAGACACGCACCGTATGCGCGAGCGTGAACGTCGCGACGACGCGCGCCGGGATCAACATGGACGCCGTGCGCGAGATGGGCGCGGTGATAAAGGAAACGGCGGCGCTATCGGCCTCCGGGGGCGGGAACGCGTGCGCACGCCTGGTCGTCTTCGCGAACGCGGTCGAGGACAATCCCTTCATGGCCGGCGCCTTCCACGGGACGGGCGAGCCGGAGTGCGTGATCAACGTGGGCGTGAGCGGCCCCGGCGCCGTGAAGAGCGCCCTGGAAAAGGCCCGCGGCGCCGACTTCGAAACGGTATCGGAAACCGTGAAGAAGGCAGCCTTCAAGATCACGCGCATGGGCCAGCTTGTCGCGCGCGAGGCCTCCCGGCGGCTGGGCGTACCGTTCGGAATCGTGGACCTGTCGCTCGCCCCCACGCCGGCTGTGGGCGACAGCGTGGCGCGCATATTGGAGGAGATGGGCCTGGAGCGCTGCGGCGCGCACGGCACGACGGCCGCGCTCGCGCTCCTGAACGACGCCGTGAAGAAGGGCGGGGTCATGGCCTCGTCCTACGTGGGGGGATTATCGGGCGCCTTCATCCCGGTGAGCGAGGACGAGGGTATGGTCGAGGCCGTACAATGCGGGGCGCTCTCGATCGACAAGCTCGAGGCGCTCACCTGCGTGTGCTCGGTGGGACTGGACATGATCGTGGTCCCGGGCGACACGCCCGCGGAAACGATATCGGCGATCATCGCGGACGAGGCGGCGATTGGCGTCGTGAACAACAAGACCACGGCCGTGCGGATCATTCCCGCGCCGGGGAAGACCGTGGGCGACATCGTGGAGTTCGGGGGTCTCCTGGGATCGGGACCGGTGATGAGGGTGAACCCGTTCGGGAGCGCCGAATTTATCAGGCGCGGCGGGAGGATTCCCGCGCCGCTGCAGGGGTTGAGGAATTGAGATGCACGCGGGCGCCGGGATGCGCATCGGCGCGCATCGGCGCAAATAGAAGGCGCCCAAACGCTTGGGCGCCTTCTATTTGGGCCTTCGATTTACGCCTTCATGCGTCACTGCACACCCCCCAAGTAATGACGCATAACGCTCCGGAGGGCGCATACCTCCCGTATGCGCACATTCCCGAACCAAAGCGTATCGGCCCCACTCCCCAAATTTTCTTCACGGCCGGATTTGCACGCATTGACAGGATACACGGTACATCTACAATACGGTAAGGGAGACATGCCATGATCTATTGCGCGCGAACACACTCCATGATTGCACAGTGCGGCCATCTGCTCGGGGCGATCGCACTCGCCGTCACCATATCCTGCGGCAGTCAGGGAGGGGACGGCGGGAACCTGCCCTGGTCGGACGAATTCAACGGAACGACCGTCGATTCCGGCCGGTGGACTTTCGAGATCGGCAGCGGCTTCGGGTCGGGTGAGATGGAGTACTACACGGACCCGGAACTGGTAGGCGACCGGAACGCGGCGATCGTCGACGACGGCGACGATCGCGTGCTTCGCATCGCCGCGCTCGATAATCCCCCGTACCTGGACCCCGACGAGGGAAGCTATATCTACACCTCCGCCCGGCTCACGACGCAGGGGAAATTCTCTTTCACCCACGGCAGGATCGAGGCGCGCATGAAGCTCCCCCGGGGCCGTGGCATCTGGCCGGCGTTCTGGCTGGTGGGGAACGCCATAGGCGCGGACGGGTCCGGCTGGCCGCGATGCGGGGAGATCGATATCGTCGAGCTGGTGGGTGGCGCGCCCTATTCCGGGCACACGGACCTGGGAGACGGGATTATCTACGGGACGTCCCACTGGGCGGACGCCGCGAACGCGCCCCTGGAATCCGATCCGAACGGGGTATACACGCTCCCGGCGGGGACCTTCGCGGACGATTACCAGGTATTTGGACTTGAATGGAGCGCGTCGGAGATTCGCTGGCTCATTGACGGAGTGGAGTATTTTCATGAGGACGTCCCGGCCGTCGACTACGACGCATTCCAGGCCCCTTTCTTTATCATACTCAACATCGCCATCGGCGGCGACTGGCCGGGACCACCCGACGGCACTACGGTGTTTCCCCAGTATCTCTACGTGGACTGGATCAGGGTGACCCCGCTGGATTGAGTGGGATGGATTTTCGTTGCCGCCCCCGGGCAGGGGATGCTTTCACGCGAGAGAGAGAGGGGCCGCCCCCCCTCTCTCTCGCGGTCGCTCAGGCGGCGCGACGGCTTAACGCCCGAACTCGCCTCGCCGGCTATGCCGGACTCGGCTCAAAGCCGGGCGCAGACGCGACCTCCTGTGCGCGCCCGGGTGCGCACAGGACGTGCGCCTGCCCGCGCAAGCCAGGACGGCTTATTCGCGCGGGCCACTTGGACATCCTGTCCATCGCAGCGGGCTAAAACTGGTTGCTGTTTCCGCGGCGATCTAGGTCTTGCTTCCAATTCCGAATGCCCCGAGTACTGCCTTCACCTCTTATACCGTAATTTCCGGGACGTATTGCCAACAAGACTTTGCTTTTCGGGCTATGGGGAAATCAGTACGAGTCACTGAATGGGAACGGGCGTGTTGCCGCGAGGGACGTGCGCCCTTATCGGTCCCCCTCCCTCGATGGGAGGGGTTAGGGGAGGGTGAAGCATGTCAATAGATAAATGCTCCATGACTCACGATTCGGGTGCAGAGATTTATGCGGCATTCGGCCATCCATGGTGAGCACGTGCAGACGAACTTTATCCGCTATAGGCCGCAAGTACCGCGGTTTACAGTAATCTTATCGAAAGATTCTTACCCAATGCCGTTGCTACTTTCGACAGGGTTGAGAGCTTAATGTCTTCCGAATGGTTTTCTATGCGCGAGATGGCGCTTTTCGTCGTTCGAATTTTTCTGGCTAACTCTTCCTGGGTTAAACCGCTTTTTTCCCGCTCCTGCCGCAGCAGCACGCCTATTCGGAACTCCTGAAAACCCTGCTCGTATCCACGGGCAAATTCAGCATCGTGTGTTTTCCTTTTACTCACGTATTTTTTAAGATCGCTCATGATTTCTCCTCATTAAATATTCAATCCCGCAAGTTAGCATGCATGTGAACACCGGTCAATAGAATTTCGTTGGAGAAACCTACTACCTGATTTTAAATTTTAGTTTTTCGGAACCACGTCCCAGCCGTTTCCGGGATTTCCCGCCCGCAGGCGAGGGAGGACGTTATTGTCCTCCCCCTTCCCGGTTGCGTTACACTTGAGGGTGTGCCAGTGATCCGCCGCCCCGTCAGACCGCCGCCTTCCCCTCCGCGCCGAACGCCGCCGAACAGCTCTTTGCGTCGGGACACGCCGCGTCCGTGGCCAGGGCGTAGACCTGGTAGCCGGCGCCGGGCTCCAGGCCCTGCACGGTAAGGGTGTCCGTCGCGCCGGCGGGATGCTGAACAAACGCGCCCGCGGCCCGTCCGTCTTCCACGCGCTGGGTGAAGACCGTGAGTCGATTATCAGGCGCTCACGAAGGCGCCTGTATCTCTTTCTACGAACGGGGGGTGCGATTTATGAATTTTTTCGGGGGGCGGGATGAGGCGTTATCGGACCTTGCGTATCGGCGCTATTATCAGGACATATGGGGTGTTGTGTTCAGGAATGGAACGTAGTGAAACGTAGCAAAGCGTAAGTGTCTTGGGGGGAGGCGGGTATGGTTTTTTCGTATTTTGATACAGGCAAACTGGCGGAATTGATGATTTGTCCACAACACAAGGCTTGAAGAGCGTCTCCCTGCTTCTTTTATCCCAATATTTTTTGATATTGGCATATCATCCGTCATATTTATCTCCCGTTACGCTGTGGCGAGCTATCCGCCAATTGTTTCAAATGCTTTTTTTATATATTCTTTTGATTCTTCCAACTCTTTTGCACTTGATATGTTTAATTCGAAATTTCCTGTTCCATAATGTCCAATACCCGAAACATCTCTACCATTGCGTGGAATTATTATTTCTTTCGGATTTATTTTTAAGAAAAGTGTAGTTTTATTTTTTTTAATCTCTACGCAAACAAAGTTTTGTGAAACCTTATATGCAATATAAAATTTCTTTGGACTTTCTTCAACCGCTTCATCAATGCTTAAAATGTAATCTCTTAAATCCATTACTAAACCTTTAATATTTTCATCAGCGGATTCAAGATGTTCATCAAATGTATAGGTTCCCGTTAATCTCGTTAGAGCAGCTTTTTTCCCAGCCTCAACCATTACTGGATTTTTTCCTTGTTCAATTGCAGATGAAATTGCTAACCCGGCATTTCTTCTAAATATTTCTTCTAAATATATTGATTCACTATCGTACAAACGATATTGCCATAATTCAATATTTGCTCCCATCATTTGTACTGCATGAAGGTCATATTTTTTATAACCAGGAGCTATACATATTACTCTTACGTCGCTCCAATCTACTTCAATATCTTTTCCTAATGCTTTATTGACAGCGATTTGAAAATCTCCTTTATGATCTTTAATCCATGATAAGTAATATAAGCTTTGATTAACTAATTCCGATGATTCAACTTTCTTGTACTCAATAATTACAGGATTATCATCTTCTGATAAAGCTAAAGTATCAATTCTACCTGCATGTTCGCTTCCTGTCGAAAACTCAGTTGCAATATATTGACAATTAAAAACCCTTTGAAGATTATTTTCGATGAGAATTTGAATATCTTTTTCAAGCTTAAAATTGATTGGTTTTGCTAAAGTCATTTGTTTGTCTTGTATATGGAATAATGGCATATTTATCTCCAGGTTTCATTTGCTGCCATTGCGTACAACGTCAAACCATACCCTGACGCTGCGCCTGCTGTTTACGCGTCGCATCGTGCAAAAACCATCATACTCCCCCAGCCCACCAACGGTCTGCGAGTCTTCTAAAACGCCACCACTTCACCATAATCGCCGCATGGCTCACCTTGTCCGGGAATTCCTAGAAAGTCGGATGGCCAGCCCCCGCGCCCGGGAAGCAAAGTACAGTCGCTATATGCACTCAACCTTGTAA
This sequence comes from Spirochaetota bacterium, assembly GCA_004297825.1. Lineage (NCBI taxonomy): Bacteria > Pseudomonadati > Spirochaetota > Spirochaetota bacterium. The sequence continues at coordinate 18,545 of SCSX01000059.1, read as the reverse complement.
TACAAGAATACCAAAGTCAACCGCTTTTCCCCTGCCCGCCGATTCAATATCCATTACTTTTAAGTAATATGGAAAGAGATATCATTCAGAGGCATCCCGACTCGTTCTTGATTCTGACCAGCCGCCCTTCCACGGGCTCAGGGAGCGACGTATTGGAAGATGGCGCTGACCACGTGTGATCGATTCTCAGCCCTAAAATTCACATTCATCAGCGTTCATTCCCGGTTCCCGATAAGCAAAGCCTTGTCAGCAACACGTCCACGGAAGCGTGGAAGAGCACATGAAAGCAGTACTCGGGGCATCCGGAACAGGAAACAAGACCTAGATCGCCGCGTAGCGGCAAACCGTATTAGCCCGCTTGTTTGAGGCGAGTCCGGCGGCCGGGGACAAACGCGCATCCGTGCGCGTCCCCGGCATTAGTCCATCCATGGACGTCACAGCCGGTGAGGCGAGTTCGGGCGTTAGGCCCTCCGCCGCTTGAGGAGCGGGGAGAGTGGGAGCCACGAGGGAGAGAGGCCGCGAAGGCCTTTCTCCCTCGTGAAAGCATCCCCTTCCCAGGGGTCCCCTGAAAAAGCCATGCGGTAGCACAATTCATGCCACCGCCGATTATCCTGCAAGTCTTGACCACGGCATACCCTCGCAATCCCTTTGCTGGTTGGTCGCCAAGCGCACCTGGAGAACATCCGGGGATCGCCTTCTTACAAGTGACTCGCAAACCCCTTGGCCGGTTGGGCGCCATGCGTACCCCCAGATCCGCCCCACCATTCGCTAAAGGGAGTTACGCGAAACCGGTGCAAAATATAGCCAGACAACGGTATAATGCCGGTTACTTGCCCGAACAACGCCCCCGGACACCCCCGGGACACTTACGCTTTGCTACGTTTCACTACGTTCTTTTTATGTACACAAAAAGGAAAGAGCCGGAAACGCGAGAGGGGTAAGTTTATTATGGGAAGGGATCGGTTATTAATATGTTTGGCACGGGCACGTAGCGTCCCGAATTCCTGTTGACGCCACGAAGCGGGATACCTTAAATTCATGTGTTCCAACCCAATGAAATTGCCCCGGAGGAATACTATGCTGTTCAAATACCTCGTACTCTTGTGCCTGGTCTATCCCGCGTTTTTCCTCGCCGCTTCATGCGATTCGAAGAGCCCGATGCCCCACGAACGAAGCCACAGCTTCGCCGACGTGGAATCCTACGCGAAGCGCTTCGAGGACCCCGCCCGGCTCGAGTGGCAGAGGCCCGACGAGGTCGTGAAGCGCATGGGATTGAAGAACGGGGACATGGTCGCCGACGTGGGCGCGGGCACGGGCTACTTCGCGCGCCGGATCGCGAAGGCAGTGGCGCCCGGCGGCGCCGTGACGGGCTACGACATCGAGAAGGGCATGATCGAATATATGAAGGAAGACGCCCGGAAGCTGGGCCTTGCGAACTATCGCGCCGAGCTCATCGACGCGAAGGAGCCGGCGCTGCCCGCGGGACGCTTCGCGGTCATCTTCATGTGCAACACCTACCACCACATCGAGGAGCGCGTGCCCTATCTGAGGGCGCTCATGAAAGGCCTTGCCGCGGGGGGGCGTGTAATTATCCTCGACACGCGCATGGAGGCCAAGGACGGTCCGCCTGTAAAGCTCCGGCTGGAGAAGAACACCGTCATCGCCGAGTTCGCGGAGGCGGGGCTGGCGTTGCTCAAGGACGACGATTTCCTTAAAGATCAGTACTACCTTGAGTTTTCGATGAAAAAGTAATGCGCCGTTACGGTAGACTCACGCTTGACTTCGCGGCGGGGGCGCGCTAGAATCCCGCCGGCGTATCGGCCCCCCGCGGCCGTTTAAAAATTCCCGGGGAGAGAACCCGCGATGAAGAAAAAACACTGGATGAGCCTTCTCTTCCTGGGATTCGCCGGCCAGCTCGCATGGGCCGTCGAGAACCAGTTCTTCAACACCTTCATGTTCGACCGCATCATCCCCCAGCCGTTTTACATCTCGATGATGGTCGCCGCCTCGGCGGTGACGGCGACGGTGACCTCCATCGTCATGGGGGCTTACTCGGACAGGCTGGGGAAACGAAAGCCCTTTCTGCTCTTCGGGTACCTGATCTGGGGCGTGTCCATCTGGGTCGTGCCCATGGCCGAATTCATTCGCGTTCCCGTGGCCGCCGCGTGGACGCTCATCGTGCTCGACAGCGTCATGACCTTTTTCGGCTCGACCGCGTTCGACGCCAATTACAACGCCTACCTCACCGACATCACCGACACGGGTAACCGCGGGAAGGCGCAGGGCATCTTCACGCTCTCCCTGTGGCTCGCGATGCTCGTCGTATACGGATCGTCCGGCCCCCTCATCGAGGCATGGGGCTATTTCGCGTTCTTCTTCGTGGTGGGGGCGCTCGTGTTCGGCTTTGGCCTGGCGGGCGGACTCATGGTCGACAGCGCGATGACGATCCCCTCGGGCGGCGGGGGCACCCTCGCGCGTATAAAGGAAACGTTCGGAGGCGGGTTCATCCGCGAGAACAGGGATTTCTTCCTGGTGCTCCTGGGAATCAGCCTGTGGGGGATGGCGTTCAACATCTTCTTCCCCTTCCTTCTCATATACCTCAAGCACTTCCTGCGCATCCCCATGGAAGAGTCCACCCTGCTCATCTTCATCGCGATCCTGGGCGGGGGCCTTCTCGCCTCGCTTCCCGGCGGCATGCTCACGGACCGGCTGGGGCGCAAGCGCGTTTCCATTATCGCCGTGTTCATAGAAGCCGGCGCGCTGTTCTCGTTCGCGTTCGCGCGGGAGTTCGCTATGCTCGCGGTGTGTTCCGTCGCCTGGATCGGCGCGCAGACGCTGTGGACGATCGCGTCCGGCGCGTGGAGCAAGGATTATTACCCGGACGACAGGAGGGGCGAATTCTCCGGGTACATGACGCTCTTCTTCGTCGCCTTCACAATGATCCCGGGGCCGATACTCGGGAGCCTGGTCATCGAGCGCTTCGGCATACGCGCGCTCATCGACGGGAAGGAGGGAATCATCCCCACCCCCGAGATATTCTTCGCCGCCGCGGGCATGATCCTCTTGACCCTGGTGCCCGTGCTCATGGCGCGCGACCGGAGCCGGATCGGGGATGCGCCCTAGGGCCGATGCGCTTTCGTACGCGCGGGGTACACGCACGGCGGACTGTGCTTGACATTCCCGGCGGGTTAGGCCATCATTGTGGTCAATCCGCACCAAAATAAACTGGCCTTCCGGGAAATGCACATGAAGAAAAGCAGGGTCGTGAAACTGGTGATTCTGGGAACCGCGGTGTTCAGCTGTTCCGAGGAGGTGCCGGACGGCGAGCGGCGCGTCTACAAGAACAAGTCGGCATGCGTCGAGGAATGGTCCGATTCCTCCCTCTGCGAGGACACCGCCGGCGACGCCGAGCATTCCCGGTATGGCTCGCACATGGGACCGTATTATTCGCCGGGAATGGGCTACTACTGGATGCACGGCAACCGGTTTTCCCTGCCGTCGCGGTTCTCCTCTGGGAGCGCATCGAGCGGGTTCGTATCGAGGGGCAGCTCAGTCCGTTCGACGACGAGCGCCCATACGTCGACCTCGCGCGGCGGCTTCGGGTCCAGCTCGGCCAGCCATTCGGGTGTGAGCTCGTGATCCGGAAGCGCATCGTCCCCCGCCCCGACTGGACCACGAAGGTGGAGGAGCACGGCCTCAATTATCACACCCTCTACGGGCAGATTTACTGGGACGAATCGGCGTACTACGAGTTTACCCTTCCGCAGATCGACAAGATCGAGGACGTCACGAACGAGCTGCACCGCATGTGCCTCAAGGCCGTGGAACGGGTGGTGTCCCGCAACCTGTTCGACAGGCTCCGGATACCCCCCGTCGCGATACCGCTTGTGAAAAGCTCATGGGAGAGAAACGAGCCGCACTTCTACGGAAGGTTCGACCTCTGGTACGACGGCCAGGGCGAACCCAGGCTCCTGGAATATAACGCCGACACCCCCACGGCGCTCCTTGAGGCGAGCGTCATCCAGTGGCACTGGCTCCAGGACGTCATTGGTAATTCCGGCGACCAGTTCAACTCGATCCACGAGAAAATGCTCGATTACTGGAGGGAGCGGAAGGGCTCGGTTGAATTTCTCCATGTCTCCTGCATGAAGGATTCGGACGAGGACCTCGGCAACACCGCCTACGTGCAGGACGTCGCGGAGCAGGCAGGCATACCCACAGGGTTCGTGTACATCGACGACATAGGATTCGACGGCGCGGCGGGAAATTTCGTCGACGAGGACGATACCCCCATCCGGCACCTCTTCAAGCTCTACCCGTGGGAATGGATGTTCCAGGAAGAATTTTTTGAACGGCTCTACGACACGAAGATCGCCCTGTTCGAGCCGCCCTGGAAGAGCCTCCTGAGCAACAAGGCCATACTCGCGGTGTTATGGGAAATGTACCCGGACCACCCCAACCTGCTCCCGACATACATCAACGACGGCGCGCCCCCCCGGCTGGAAAGCTACGTGATCAAGCCCTTCCTGGCGCGCGAGGGCGCGAATATCCGCATCGTGAAGGACGGCGCCGTGATCCATGAAACACAGGGCACCTACTCCGTCGAAAATTCGATCGTGCAGGCGTTCGCCCCCCTTCCCGAATACGACGGGAATTTTCCGGTCATTGGCTCCTGGGTAATCGGGGACAGGGCGGCCGGGATCGGCATTCGGGAGAGCGCAACGCTCGTGACCGACAATCTCAGTCGCTTCGTGCCGCACGTTTTGAAGTAGCGCGGTCCTCAGCCCTCGACGTCGATCACGAGGAGCGTGACGTCGTCCTCGAAATTGTCCTTCCTGCCTGTCCACTCAATGGCCTTCTCTATGATGCGCTGCGCGCACTGGTCCGCGTCGAGCGTGCTGGTTTCCATGATCGTTCCCAAGAGGGCGTCGTGACCGAACATGGTTTCGTTGATGTCGGTCCCGGGCGCCCGCCCGTTCACGGGGTTGCGCGCCTCGGTGAGCCCGTCGGTATAGAGGATGATCCTGTCCCCGGGCGCGAACGCGGTCTCCCCCTCCTCAAACGTCGTGCGCGAATCGTAGCCTATGAGTATGCCGCGCGGCATGATCTCCTCCATCCTGTTCTCGGCGCGGTGGTAGACGAGCACGGGCTCGTGCCCCGCCCGGGCGCACCGGAGCCTTCCCCCGCGCCTGTCCAGGTACACGAGCTCCGCGGTGAGCATGTGCCCCCCGGTATTCCCCGCGAGCGTGCGGCTCATGGAGCGCATGAAGGCCGGGGGGTCCGATGCGCCCTCACGGTTTACGGAAAACGCGAGTTTCACCATCGAGGCGATGAAGGCCGCGGGAATGCCGTGGCCCACCACGTCCGTGATGAACACCGCGAGGCTCCCGTCGTCGAACACGTGGAAGTCGAAATAGTCGCCGCCCACCCGCTCCGCGGAGATATAGCGCGCGGCGATCGTGAAGTGCGGCGAGCGCGGGGGACCCGCGGGAAGGGTATTCCGCTGGATGCGGCGCGCGATATCCAGCTCCTGTTCGATCCTCGCAAGCCGCTTGCCCTCCCGGAAGGCGTTCTTGAGGTAGATATGGAAACGTATCCTGGTCAGGAGCTCGCTTTTCGAAAACGGTTTCACGATGTAGTCGCTGCCCCCCGAGGCGAAGCCCTCGGTGAGATCCGTCACGCGGCCGCGCGCCGTGAGCAGCACGATGGGAAGCTCATTGTAGGGGTAGGCCTTTCGTATCTGCGCGGCCGCCTCGTAGCCGCTCATGCCGGGCATCATGATGTCCAGGAGCACCAGGTCCGGCTTTGCTGCCGCGAGGAGGGAGATCGCCCGCGGTCCCGAATTGGCGGTGACCACGCGGTATCCCTCCATGGTAAGATAATTCACGATGACCTGGAGGTTGATCGGGTCGTCGTCGACTGCAAGTACCGTTCCCTCCCTGCCGGGTTGCTCGGCTATGTCGAAGGTGCGGAGGATGTGCGCGTCCTGCTTCTGCGTCGCGTATTGCTCCGTAGCGTCGAATCCTTGTGCCTCGACCCGGCCATCGTCATCCCCGCGCGCCGGGGTGAGCATCGGCGCATCCGCCTCTTCCTGCGCGCCCCGCTCCACGAGCGGCACCGTGAAGCGGAACGAGGACCCCGCCCCCGGCTCCGATTCCACCGTGATGCTTCCGCCGTGAAGCTCCACCAGGCTGCGCGTGATCGAAAGCCCCAGCCCCGTGCCGCCAAATTGCCGCGCGACCGATCCGTCCGCCTGCGTGAACGCCTGGAAAATCCTGCCGAGGTTTTCCCGCGGGATGCCTATCCCCGTGTCCCTGACGGTGACGGTGATCATTCCCGCGGGATCCCCCCTGCGCGCCGAAACGCGGACCTCGCCGGTTTCGGTGAACTTGATCGCGTTCCCGATCAGGTTCAGCAGAATCTGCTGGATGCGGTTTTCATCGCACAGCGCGAAGGGGAGGTCCCCGGGTACGTCGTTAGTGAGCGCAAGCTGTTTGCCGGACGCGAGGTGCCGGGATATTTTGAGCATCATCTCAACCACCTGACGCAGGTCCACGGGGCGGAGGACGAGTGTGATTTCGCTGTTCTTCAGGCGCGAGAGGTCCAGGATATCGTTCACCAGCGTGGCGAGCCTTCGCCCGCTGGCCGCGATCATGCCCACGTTCTCCCGCTGTTCGGAATTAAGCGCGCCGGCGGCGCCGTCCATGAGCGATTCCGCGAGGCCGTTGATGCCGTTCAGCGGGGTGCGCAGCTCGTGCGAGGTATTGGCAAGGAACTCGTCCTTCATCACGTCCAGCCTGGTCAGCTCGATGTTCTTGGAGCTGACCTCCTCGGAGAGCGCCTCGACCGCGTAAAACGCGCGCGAAAACCGCCGCGACAGCGAGAACGCCTGGAGGAAAATGAAGATGAAGATCGCGAACGGCAGCAGGTGGAAGCTTTGAATGACATAATTGGTATGCAGGATATCGTTGACGCCCGCGAACACCACCACGGCGAACCCGAACATGAACATCCACGCGCTCTCCCGCCGCCGATAGATCGAGATGGCGATGATGACGATGGTGCTGACAAATGAGACCAGAACCGCCGCCTGAAACGCCAGGATGGTGTGGGTGTAGACGCGCGCCGGGGTGGCCAGCGTGAGGAGCGTGAGCAGCGGTCCGATCGCTACATAGAAGCCTACGAACCAGCGCGGGACGTTCTCGGGGAAAAGCCCTTTCAGGTACAGCGCGAAGGCGCTCACCCCCAGGAAAAACGCGATATACTCCAGCGTGATCACCAGCTCGAAGGGAATCCCCGGAACAAGGTATGTCAGGTAATAGTGGCCGGTAACGAGCGATCGCAGGGCGAAGATTAGGCAGATAATGCCGAAATACAGCGGCGCAAGGTCTTTTTTCCGGGAAATGAACAGCCCCACATGGTAAAGCCCCATGATGAGCAGGCTCCCGAACAGGAACATGTCGAAAATGATCTTGCGCTCCCGCAGATCGCGCACGTCATTCTCCATGCCAAGGTCGATCTCCCGCCAGGGGCCGCCCTTCCGGTAGTGGAAATTCGAGACCTGCGCGGTAATTTCCAGCGAATCCCCCCCGGGAGCGAAGGTGACGATATGGGGCCGATACGCGGGCACCGAGGTTTCGGGGCTCGTCCCCGGGACGCCGACTGTCGCGAGGACCGTGCCGTTGACCGAAATTGAAAATGCCGTCCCCATCGTGAACAGCTGGAGGGCCATCTCGCCCGCCGGCTCTCCGATCAATACCCGCAGGCGAATGGTCGCATAGCCGTCTCCCGGGAGCGCCTTCCCCCCGGCCTTGAAGTCGTTCCAGACACCCGGCACGGAGATGAAACCGGTCTTATCCGGCGCCGTATCCGCCCCGAATTCAGCGGGACCGATAAGCCTTTCCCAGTAAAATTCCCATTCCCCGTTCAATTGGACAGGACCGCTGCGCGTGAAATCCCATCCCCTCAGGTCGAGAATGCCGTTATGCGCACGCGGCGGCGGCGACGGCCGGAATACCCGCTCGCATGACCCTAGCGACGCGAGGAGCGCCGCCAAGAATACAACCCTGGCCAGCATGGGCGTTCGCGATAGGAACGGCTTGAATGTAGTTTTAATCAGCATAGGCGGCGATTTTGAGGCCGGGGCACTAGTGCTGGAAACAATATCCGCGCACGAGGAGGTTTTTGTCAATTTTAATACCCGCCCATCAGTCGTTTTCCAGGGCCGGTATCCGCGTGCGGTATCAGAGCACCGTCGAAAGCGGCGCGTATTTCCTCTCCGCCAGGTCGAACGCCTGGGCATGAAGGGAGCCGCTTTCGTCGATATGCGTCTCCCTGAACACGTCGGCTATGCGCGCACCGTCTTTCAATTCGAGGATCCCGTAGTCGCGCAGCTGCATGAGGTATGTCCGGATAATGCCGAAGGCCATTTTCTGGATGCCGGCCTCACCCTGGTGCTCGTGGTCGTACCTGCCCAGGTTCACGTCGGCAATGCGTATCGGGCGGGCGCTCGCGTCTATATCGATACCGGTCTCCACGCCGTAACGCTGCCAGAAGCTCACCGAGTTGAGAAACCGGAGGCTTCCCGCCACCTCGCCCGCGAGCGGGTACGAAAGCCTGGAAAGCGCCGCCAGCCGCGGGTGCTCGATCGCGGAAAACAGGGGCTGCGCGACGTATTTCTTGACACGCCCCATCGCGCGCCAGAATCCCGCCTTCGCGAAATCGAAGCCCTCGAGCACCGCGCCGGAGAGTCCCAGCACGAAGTGCGCCCCGAAATAGTCCGGCAGCACGTCCGCGTCCAGGAACACGACGATCACGTCCTCCTCGCGGGCGTTGTTACGCATAACGGTATTGATATGGTAGAGGCACCGCCGCATGTCGGCGCCCTTGCCCTGCTCGTCTCCCATATCCGGGACCCGGTACCCGTTGCAGACCACGATCTCGACGTCCGCCCTGGCCTCCCGCGCCCTCGCCTCCGTGAGCTCTTCCGCGGAGCCCTGCCTGCGATGCGAGAGCACGTAGCCGTCCACCAGGCCGCCAAGCTCCCGGTCGAGCAGCGAGATCTTCTGCCGGATGAGCTCCGCCTCGCGCTCGCCAAAAGTCGAGAACACCACGATCAGCCGGCTGTGGTACTTGAGCAGCTTCACGCGCTCAGGCGTGAACTCTGTCGCATTGAAATAGCTTACTTCACCCATGTCCCTCCCCCGTACGAGTACGCTCAGACTACTGTCGCACGCCGCTTCCTGCAAGCATTTTCCGCCGGCCGGTTTCCGTTGCCGCCATGGGCGCATCGGACCCGTCGCTTTCCAATCAAACGGACATTCCCCGGAAAATGTTCTTGCTTTTTAATCGAAAGCGGAAAAACCTCTTTAAAAAAACCGGAGGGACCCGCATATGGATCGATCGTCTTTCGGCCGAAAAGAGCTCTTTTCCGTAATCCTGCTCGCCGTCATCAATCTTTTCCTCTTCGCCGATCAGAACCTCATGGCGCCCAATCTCACCCAGATCGCCCATGACCTGGGCATCACCGACCCCGCCCAGCGCGATACCCTCCTGGGGGGCGATATCAGCTTCGTGTTCTGGGTGCTCGGCGGCATGGTGACCCTGCTTATTGGCTACCTGACCGATTTGATTTCCAGGAAATGGCTCTTCGTAATCACGATCATCATCGGGGAAATCCCCTGCGTGCTCACCGGGTACGTGCAGAATTACGACCAGCTCTTCTGGCTTCGCGCGGCAACCGGCATCGGAATCGGCGGGGCGCTTCCGCTCTCGTACTCGCTTATCGGCGACTACTTCTCCGCGAACCACCGGGCCACGGCATCCGCATGGATCGGCCTCGCGCAGGGACTGGGAATCGCGTTCGGCCAGCTTCTCGCGGGTTTCGTAGGATCCCTGCCCGAATACGGGTGGCGTCTTCCCTTCATCATCGTGGGGCTTCCTAATTTTTTACTCATCGCGATCTTCGCGCTCACGGTCACAGAACCGTTGCGCGGCAGCTGCGAGGAGAGCCTGCGGGACCTGATCGAGAAGGGAATGGTGTATACCGGAAAGATCAACCGCTCCCTCTACAAGGACCTCTTTAAGATCAAAACCAATATTCTCCTGTTCCTGCAGGGAATTCCCGGGACCGTGCCGTGGGGCGTCTTCTTCATCTTCCTGAACGATTTCTATTCCCAGGAGAAGGGGTTCACAATCCAGGTCGCGACCCTTATCGTCATGGTGGTCGGGGGCGCGGCGATTTTCGGCGCCTTTATAGGGGGTCTGATAGGCAACAAGCTCTACAATAAAAACCCCCGCCTGCTTCCGCTCCTGTGCGGCACCACCACGCTTCTGGGCATCATCCCGATGTTCTTCCTGCTCAACTATCCGTCGCAGATCGGCGTCGAGAACCCGAGCATCATACTCCCCGTGCTTATCGGCTTCGTGACCGGTTTCACCATCACCATAACCGGTCCCAACGTCAAGGCGATGCTCCTGAACGTAAACGCGCCCGAGACGCGCGGATCCATCTTCTCGCTCTTCAACCTTACCGACGACCTGGGCAAGGGATTCGGGCCCGTCATCATAAGCGGGCTCATCGTGGCGTTCGGGCGCCTCTGGGCCTTCAACATCGCGAACCTCTTCTGGCTCGTGTGCGGCGTGCTGCTCCTCGTCATGATCTGGACCTTCCCCGCGGACGAGGCGAAGCTGAACGCGCTCATGAAAGAGCGCGCGAAAACCATGGTAAAATAACCAGCGGAGGAGTGCATGAAACGCACGCTCGCCATTGTCATCGCCCTCGCCCTGCTCGCGTTTCTGCTCTACCGGCTCGCCTGCTCCCGCGGCGGGAGCGGCCGGCCGGACGAGTACGTCATCGACAAAAGCGCGCACGTCAGCCGCGAAGACGTTCAGCGCTTCTTCAAGAACGTACGGATCGATTCGCGGGAAGCCGCCGGGAGGTACTTCCCGGAATCGGCCGCGAACTCCCAGACCGTCCGTTTCTTCAAATCCCTCCAGTGGAAATTCCGCGAGATGGGGCTGGAGGACCATTTGAAAAAGGTCCATGACTACCTTCTGTCCATCATGGATCCCGCGCGCGCGGAAGAGATGTTCGCCCACTATAAGAAGTTCTCCACATACGAACAGAACCTGGCGGGCACGGTGCGCGGATGGAAACAGCCGGCCACCGCGGAAGATGCCCTGGCTTATTTACGGAAGCTTCAGGACCACCGCCGCGAATTCTTCGGCAAAGAGCTTGCCGATGCGCTCTGGGGCGCGGAGGTGAAAATCCAGGAGTATCGATTCCGCAAAGGCGGGATACTGCACGACGAATCCCTCACCGGCGCCGAAAAGGAATCGAAGATTTCCGCCCTCAAGGGGGACATGTGGGGCAAAGAGGGTGAGGACGCCCCCGACAGCTTCGAGAAGCCCTTCGATCGCTATACAGAAAAGCTCCAGATGTACTCGAAGGACCTGGAGGGCATGGAAGATGCCCGGAAATCCGGAAAGATCAGGGAGTTCAGGAAGGAGTTTTTCGACGACGAGGTGATAGGCCGCCTTGAAAACGTCGACGCGGAGCTCGCAGCCGAGAAACTAAAGGAAGACGACTATCGCAAGAAGGAATTCCGGATACAGGGCGACGTGAACCTGGACGCGGCCGAAAAGGAAAAACAGATCCTCGAACTGCAAAACCAGACGTTTGGCGAAGAGGCGGACGCGTTCAGGCGCCGCGAGAATATCATGAAGGGGTCCCGGTAGCCCCACCGCGCGCGAGCATACGCACGAGGGCCCCCATGACGATCAGGATGGACGCATACACCACCCAATAGCCCGCGCGCGCGAATACCGTATCAGTGTCCAGCGCATGAATCTCCGCGCGCAGGGCCTCGCGGGAGAACAGCGCAGTCTGCGCAAAGACGTCACCGGAAGGCGCGACGACCGCCGATATCCCGCTGTTGGACGCGCGCAGCACGTAGCGCCGCTCCTCCACCGCCCGCATCGCCGCGGCGCGCGCGTGGATACGCGGCATATTCGAATCCCCGAACCACGCGTCGTTCGAAACATTTACCAGTATCCCCGCGCCTCCGCGCACCGATTGCCGGATAAAGTCGCCGTATAACAGTTCAAAGCATATCGAAGTTCCAACCTTTCCGTGGACTGTGCTCACCGTGAGCGGTCCCGTTCCCGGTTCGAACCTGGACGGCGCCTCGTAGTAGGCCCCCAGCCCGCCGCTCTCGAGAGGTGCCGTTTCCGCGAAGGGGAGAAGTATATGCTTGTCGTACGACGATGTTTCCCCATCGCCCGAAATCGTCCATACCGCGTTAAACTCGCCTCCCGCGGCGTGGCGCACACCCCCCGATAAAAGCACGCCGTTCTCCCCCGCCGCCTGGGCCAGCCGCGCAAAAAGCGCGGGTTGCAGGCGCCGCGGTGAATTGAGCACCGTTTCCGGCCATACGATCATGCGCCCCTCCCCGGCCGGCGCTCCCGAAAGCGCCAGGTAGGACTCAAGCCGGGCATAGAACGAGTCGTCCCTCCAGCGCTCGCGCTGCCCATGGCTCGCCTGGGCGATGACCGCCTGGATGCCCGGGGCTCCCCCGCCACCCGCCCGTTCCGGGGATCGCCACCGGTTCAAGGCAATGCCCCCGTACGTACAGAGAAGAGCCAGCGCCAGTACCGCGATACCGGCGGGAAGAAGCGCTTTAATGGAAGATTGGGGGGTCCGATACGCGTCCTCCCCCCCGGTTAAGCGCCTTGACCGAACCATGCCGGAAATCGCGGCCCATACCAGCCCGTTTATGCAGAACAGGATCCATGAAAGTCCATACTGCCCCCAGGTGTCAGCGGTCTGCAGTAGCAGGGGGCTCGCGGTCAGGGAATACCCCAGGCCGCCCCAGGGAATCATGCCGGGCAGTATCTCGCGCAGGTATTCGCACAGTACCAGCACCGACGGCGCGACCAGCGCGAAAAACGCCATGGTATCCCGGTAAAGGAACCGGCACGCGGCGCCCACGATCCCGTAAAGGATGCCGGCAGGCACAAGGACAAAACCGGTCATGAACAGGAGCGAAAAAAATGCCGATTTACCATAGTGATCGTGAAGGGCGAAAAAAACTCCGTACCCCACGGCGGCCGCGAACACGAAGCCCCAGGTGAAGCCGATGCCCGCTCCGCGGAGGAGGCCCCCCGCGCGCGACAGGGTGCCGAATAAAGGGACCATGCACAAGAACGCGAGAGGGTATGCCCACTCGAACGAGAGCGCCAGGGCAGCCGCGAAGGCCGAGCACACGGACCAGAGGTATGGGTAAAATCCTGCCGGGGAAAAGCGGTTCATCGGCGCAGGGTAGCGGTCCGGGTAAAATCCGCAATCATCTTTCAAGGCGGTTCATCGGCTGCGTGTGCGGGGTGGAAACCGGACACCCGGACACACGAATGGGCCGCGCACAGCGCGACCCATTCACCGGATTGACATGCACGTTAGTATTAATAGCCCTTGTTTTTTAGCTCGCTCACGACATCCACGTAGAACTGCGGGGCGTCAAAGCCGGGCGTAATCCCCAGGAACTGGTCGACGATATTGAAGTGCGATACGCCGCCGCACCACCACGCGCCTTCCTGGATGCCGCGCCATGTCCCCCACTTCGACGAGGTCACCGATACGAGGCAGTCGTTGTCGCCCTCGTAGAATTTCATGAGCAGCCACGTGGGCTCCGTGATCAGGAAGTCGGCGGTAATAAGCTTGATCTTGGCCGACCAGCTCTGGTAGTAGATGCCGGAAATGTTCGGGGTATTGGGGTTGAAGGTGTTTTTCATGTAGCTCGTCGAGAGGTCGCGCGCACCCTGAAGGCTGTTCGACGCGTCGCCGAAAATCCAGTCATAGATCGTGTTCACGAGCCCCGAAACCAGCCACTCCCCGCTGTCGGGAAGCACGCCAAGGACGACATCGGCCACCGAGCTTCCGCGATGCGGACCGGCGATGCTGGTATAGCTCGCGACCTTGCTCGACATGCCCAGGTTCGATATCATGTAACGGGTATCCAGGGTCCCGTGGGAATGGCCCACGATGTTGACTTTCGATTTTCCCGTAACGGCGAGCACGTACTGCACGTACGCCTTGACCTCCTGCGCGCGGTACGCCGTTCCCTGCATTGCCATCTGGTCCGAGATATAGACGTCGGCGCCCTCATCCTCGAGCGTTCCGGGGATGTTGTACCAGTAGCCTATCCCAAGGTTGTCGGCATGGGCACCCATTCCATGCGAAAGCACGATCGGGTACTTTGTGGCGCACGCATCTGAATCGCCGCCCGCGAAGGCCAGCCCGGTTGAAAATACAAGACACAGCACGATACTCAGGCATACGGTGATTCGATTCATTCAAATCCTCCTGAATTTTCTTTTTTGCGCCACTCGGACATAACCCAAGTATATTCCAAACCGTCCGGACTGTCAATTATTTTTAGCCTTGATGGGTTAAAATTAAACTCGTCCGATTATTATTCACTTCAATAATTTTGGTGGGCCGATATTTCCCTTTCCCTCCGGCACCCCCCTTGCAGCGGGTTCGTACCGTCGCGCAGGCGGCGGATGTGTACGGGAGGTCCAATAATTCACAATAAATTATTGCTGAATCGAAATTTAAGAATTATATTAAATTTGGAAATTTAATATGTCACGGGGGGAGGAGAACACCGGATGAAAGATATCTTGAAAACGCACGTTTTTAAAGTACGCTCCCTTACAAAGCCGGATTCGCTCAGCAAGGCCGAATCGACCCTGGGAAGCCTTCTGGGCGTGATGCAGGTATCATCGAACGCGGGAAGCCGGTCGCTCAGGGTCAGCTATAATCTTAAATTCGTGACCTATGCATCGCTCACCAAGAAGCTTCGCGACCTGGGATGCTACCCGGTGGAGAATGTGCTGGAATCGCTTAAGACCAGGTTTATCAGCTTTACCGAAAAGAATGAAATTCAGAGTCAGGCTTCCCCGGCACGCCGTTTGACGCGGCCCCCGGGACAGGCGGTAAAAAACCACAGGTAGGATAGGATTAATGGAAAGGGGCGCCGTAAGCGCCCCTTTTTATTGCTTGTTTCTAATGTTCCATCATGCTTGTCGCGGGGGGATAAATGCCTTTTTTTCTCCGGTAGATCGCGATCCCAAAGCGTATGCCCCCGGTCAGCGCAACCCAGCAGCAGATTATGCCCGCGATCCAGATGCTGTGATGCACCGCCACATGGTATTCCCGGATGATATCCATGACGAATTTGTCCATTCGCTACCTCGTGAAATGACCTTTATTGCGATGTCCGCAGCGCCCCGAGGGGCCATCGCCGTTTCGGGGGATAATGGTACGGGGGGTCGGTCGCTTGTCAATACTTTCTCATTAATTTTACCGCGTATCAAATCCCCTATAATGCAAATTGTAGTGGCAATTTCATGGTATACTGTCTACCCTTGCCATCGAGATTCCACCTGCCGTGCGATAAATCGGGCAGGTTTTACCCGTTTTATCGAACCACCGGCCCGTGTCGGGCATTCATGACCGCCGGATGTCCGATACATGGCGGAAAATTCATACGCGACAGGCATAAAGAGCATGTGGTCATTATTTAAGAAAAAATACCCGGTGATAGTGCCGGCAAAGAATCATAAGATGTCGCGCGGACGCGTTGAACCGGAGGTGCTTGCCATCCTGGACCGCCTGCGCAGGAACGGTTACAAGGCATACCTGGTGGGGGGATGCATTCGCGACATACTGCTCGATAAAAAGGCCAAGGATTTCGATATCGTGTCCGATGCGCGGCCCAACCAGATCAAGAGGCTGTTCAAGAGGTGTTTCCTGATAGGAAGGCGCTTCCGGCTCGCGCACGTCTATGTTTCGCACGACCGGTTCGTGGAGGTCGCCACGTTCCGGGCCCTGGTCGACCCGGAGGAGGTCCAGGGGCCGCGCTACGCCGCCAACAACGTGTTCGGCACGATAGAAGAGGACGTCCTCAGGCGGGATTTCACCGTGAACGCGCTCTATTTCGACAGCGGCGATTCGTCCCTGGTCGACTATACCGGCGGGCTGGCGGACCTCTCAAAAAAAGCCCTTCGCTGTATCGGAAACCCCGCGGAACGCTTCGCCGAGGACCCCGTTCGGATCATCCGGGCCGGGCGCTTCTGCGCACAGCTGGGATTCTCACTCCCCCGGCGAGAGCTCAAGGCCGTTAATGACTGCGCGCACCTGATTAAAGAGGCGAACGCGAACCGGCTTCTCGAGGAGGTTTACAAGATACTCCGATCCGGCGCATCGGCGCGGACCTTCACCAATCTCAACGACTGGGGTCTGCTCAAACACTGGATCCCCGAGCTCACCGACACCCGCCACCAGAGCTCCCTGCGAACACGCCTCGATGCGGTGGACCGCCGCCGTGCCCGGGGCGAAGACATATCCACCTCCGTGCTGCTCACCGCGCTTCTCTGGGACTTCATCATCGAAGCGGTGGGGGAAGAGGCTGAAAAGACGAACTATCAGGACGTGTTCATCTCACTCCAGGAGAAAATGCAGGATATGGTGCAGAGGCTCCGGCTCCCCCGCAAGGAGTGGGACAGAATCTGTAATACCGCGGCACGCCAGTGGACGTTTTCGCGCGTTAACGCCGGAAGGCGCGCGAGGCGCTCGGAGGGCAATTTCATCCGCAGCCCCTACTTCGCCGATGCGCTCCTCTTTTTCGAAATCCTGTCGGGGCTTCCCGGCGGAAACGCGGGCAGCCTCAAGTACTGGAAAGACCGGGCCCGCGAGCCGCGCGACTCCGCGGGCTCGTCGGACGCGGCGCTCTCCCCGGACGCGCCGGCAGCCCACGGGGGCACGCAGGAAACCGAATCGCGCGAAACGACGGGGGCTCCCCGGCGTAAACGCCGGAGAAGACGGCGTCCGCCGCGGAAAATTCACCAGGACCCCGCACCGGGCCCTTCATAGGGGCATATGCTTCCTTCCGGCACGCACTTTGACCTCCCGTGTGACATGGGTCCCTTCGTTCACCCGGGGGCAACGGTACTCGGAAGGGTATCGCTGGGACCCGGTTCCTCGGTATTCCCGGGGGCCGTGCTCAGGTCGGACATGAACGCCATTACGGTAAGCGCACTCTCCAACATCCAGGACAACGCAGTGCTCCACTGCGACCTTGAGCATCCGCTCACGGTGGGAGCCTGTGTAACAGTGGGCCACGGTGCGATCGTACACGGCTGCATGGTTGGGGACTGCGTCGTCGTGGGCATGCACTCGGTGGTGATGAACGGCGCGGTCGTGGGGAGGGGAAGCATCGTCGCGGCGGGCGCCGTCGTCAAGCAGGACAGCGTGATACCCCCCTTCTCGCTCGCGGC
Organism: Spirochaetota bacterium; assembly: GCA_004297825.1. NCBI lineage: Bacteria > Pseudomonadati > Spirochaetota > Spirochaetota bacterium. Next base: position 1,205 of record SCSX01000059.1, on the reverse strand, counting down.
GGGAAACCCCGCCGTGGTAAGGGAAAATCGCTACCGGGACCTGATAACGCCGCTCGAAGCGGCGCTCATTTACTTCCAGCTCTCCCGCCATTACAAGAGCGGTGAACCCATTGACCCGGACGCGCCTCAGCAGATAGTGGCCGCCGCGAAACGCCATGCAGCGGTGCTCAATGAAAGTATCCTCGCGGGAATGGAAGTCCTCGACGCGCTGTCCTTCGTGCTGCGACCCGCCGAAGGCTGATCACCGCGTTTCACCCGCACGTCAATCTACCCATTACCCACAGGTTAAAAACGCCCCACTCCCCTTTGCGGGGGCAACGACATCTGCCAATGATAGAAAATGCATATTCTGCCGATTGCTGAAGTTCCCCTCCGGAGGGATTTAAGGGGCCTCCTGATGCTGTTTTTGTGATATGGGCAATGATCAGAATCGGGGGGCCGATACGCGACCCTTCATGAAATGATATCCCCTGCCATCGAACGCCTCGCAACGCGGCAGGTGCGGACCTTATGCCGGCCCCAGGCGTTCTCCACGCAAATCCCTGGTGCGCGGCCGAAATCCCAATTCCTTCGCAAAGCGCGCAATGCCGCCCTGCGGGTTTCGGTGATAGATAACCCGCAGGCAGTCCTTTGCCCTCGTGAGCGCGACATAGAACAAGCGCCGCTCTTCCTCCAGGGGCGCGAACGCGTCGGGAATGACCTCGTCACTCACCCCGCATATGATTACGGCTGGAAATTCGAGGCCCTTCGACGCGTGCATCGTCATGAGCGCGAGCTTTCCGTCTTTTTCGAGATCAGGGGCGGACGGTATGCGCCGGCGAATGAGATTGCCCTGCCAGTTGTTCCGGAATAACACCGCGACCGATCCGTATCGCGCGACAAGTTCCGGCAGGAGGTCCCCCAGGGCTTCCAGCTCCTCTTCGAAGGAACCGACCTCCCGGCCGCCCACATCCCCCCGCATGGGCCTGCGCGGGGAGAGAAGCTTGCGGGTCCGAAAGCGATTGCGCCGGATAAACCGGTTCGATACGCGGACGATCTCCCTTGCCGAACGGTAATTCACGGTGAGCTTATGGACGACCGCCCCGGGGAAATAATTTTTAAACCGGACGATATACTCGACACGGCTGTCCCTGAAGGCGTAGATCGACTGCCAGTCGTCTCCGACCACGAAAAGGTTTCCCCCGCCCGGTGGAAGGAGCAGCGTG
>SCSX01000058.1 GCA_004297825.1 Spirochaetota bacterium | reverse complement strand
CAGAAAATTAAAAGTAAAGCCTGTGGTTTTCGCAATAGAAATAGATTTAAAACCGCAATTCTGTTTCATTTAGGTGGATTAGACCTGTTTCCGGATTCCACACGATAGTCTGAAGCCCCATATTTAATAACATATATCCATTGTCAGATCGATTATACCAAATGATCGGATTATTATTATATTCAAATATTAGTGGCGTATTAAAATAAATATTACTCCCTATCATGGTAAAAATATCTCTACGTAACCATTCAAATTTACTTTTGATATTAGTATTATTGTTTATGGCCGATCTTTTAAATTCATGTAATTGATCAATTGTATAAATACCAGAATCAGCTTTATCATGATGATCACGACAAAGAGCAATCATACCAGATGGATCATGCTGTTGTTTGATATGCCATGGCGGATCAAAATGATGCCAAGTGAGATAAGGATTTCCACAATTTGGAATAGGACATCCAAAATTGACTTCATCACGTAATTGTCTTAATACTTCAGTCGGCGGTTTTCTATTCATATGATTTCCGTAAACCCACAAGGGCGCCAATTTCATATAACGTCAAAGCATACCCGACGCCGCGTTCCACGCTTCAATCGCGGTGTGCCGAAGGCCGAGGAGCGCAGCGAAGAAGCGGGTATGCTATGTCGTACGCAGTTTTCGCAGTTTTTATCAATCACTTTGTTTTACTGGCAGATATTTTCCTTGATCCATCAATTATATAAATCTGAGATAATGGATACTTTTTACTATTGTATTCATTTTTAATTCTTAATAATTCGTCCTCCTTTTTACCTGAGTTTCCTAAATCAATAATTAAATAGACAGCATGCGCTGTTTCTTCGGATTCTTTGTATAATTCTAATTGATTTATGTAGCCTGTCACTAAATTTGTATTGTTGGATAGTTTTATTTCAATCAAAACCTTTTTGTTTCCTTGCGAAACCTTAAAATCAACTGGACCACGACCAGAATCAGCTTCTGGTGATAAATCTAAATCATATGCTTTACAAAAGGAGTCCGCAACTGCAAAAAATAACCTTTGAGCACTTTTTTCCGGTCTATTTTTATCTCCTGCCCAAAACTCTTTCCACAATCCCTTCTTCTCTACAAGCAATTTAAATTGTAATAGGATTTCATCTACCAATGAGATAATATCTTCGATAGATAATTTTTTATTTGTCCATTTCTGAAAAGCTCCTGGACGGATGTCCATAATTTCGCGAATATATTTCTGCCATGTTATGAAACCCTCTGGGTCGTTTTCATAATCGTAAGGCGCTTTTCTGACTTCATGCATAGCTGCTAAAATTAAATTAAAAGCATTTTTATTAGATCGAATCTGATCACGAATAAAGCTTTTGACTTTTCTTGATTTAGTTGACCAAATATCACCTATTGCTTTATTTATTTTATCGCGAATATCCTGGTTTTGAGCGGCAGCACTTGATACTCCGTCCCAATCCGTTGCAATTGGTAAATCACGTAATATTTCTTTCGGAAGTAATATAATTGGTAATTTTGGATTTACAGGATTAGTGGGGAATTTTAGCAGTTTACCATTACAGCTAAATTCGTCAGTATTTATTTTTAAAAAAGAACATATTTTTTCACTAAATACTGATAAATCTTCAATTATTATATTGGCGGTCATATCACTAATTCTATCAGGACCAATTCCTTCTTCAAACAAGGCCAAGACCAAAAATAAATCTGGATCATTTACGCCTAAATCTATTATTTCTTTAGCATTATTGATCAAATTGTCGGACAAATAAGGTCCAAAACCACTTCCTTGTATTGAAGCAGCTCCATACCCCAAACAAATACCACTTACTTCTTTAAATCGTAATAATCGTTTTGCATTTCGCCAAGCAACATCATCATGTTTATGTGATTTAGATAATAACTTGATTATAGTTTCAAAAAATTTATTAAAAGTCTTCCGACGAAGATGAAATTTCAGGGTGTTTGCAAGTTTCTAGCAATAATGGATCTATAAATAATTTTGTATCAACATTCAGTGTCGGATTGAATATTCCAAGTTTGTCTAATCCGACTTTTGATATTTTAAACTGCTTCGAGAATGTGATCGGATCTTTTATAATTGCCATATAGTGATCCTTTGTATTTATTTTAAAGAATAAGACCGCGAAAATTGCGTACAACCCCTCTTTCCCGCAACCCTACACCTAAACCATTGAAAGAAATGTTTATCCGCAACGTTTCGCGTAAGCAATTATACCTTCACGTCATCATCAAACCCGTCGAACGGATTCATGCTATTCCCAAAAGAAACCGTACTCACATGCGTATACACCATTGTCGTCGACGGGCTTTTGTGTCCCAAAAACTCCTGGCTATACCGGCTAACGGTCCCCCGTTCCACCAGGTGTGTCGCGAACGAATGCACCTGGCTATCTTCTGGAATTGGCAAATAATTACCCCCACCATGCAGTGAAGCAAACAAGCAGCAATCTGATATCACACAATCCGCCAAAACGTATATCTCGATCAGCCGGGGAGGCGCGTGGTGCGCCGTACAGGGTGGGGCGGGCATGAAACGGGTTCCCGGGCCGGGATTTGTTTCCAAGTGCATGGTGGGCATCCTTGGAAGCGTGATACCGGGGGAAATGCAATAAGTCAACCGATATTATGCTTTTAGCGCCGGCCCCGCGCTTCTTTGCGAGCGTGTTGGGGCGCGGCTTCACTGGTGTGCCCGTCTTTGTCCGGGCGTCGTCCAGTCATCTGCCTGATAATCTCCGTTTCGGCTCCATATCGGGGTCGTTACTGGTTCGTCGGGGGCTTTGTACCAGTAAAAGGGAGAAGCGCCGGGGAGGGAGGGGCTGATATCGGTCCCCCGATTAATATCTACCCATTACCCACAAGTCAAAAACGCCCCCCATACCCCTGGTGGGGGGCAACGACATCTGTCATTATTAGAAAATGCACATTCTGCCGATTGTTGAAGTCCCCCTTCGGGGGATTTAGGGGGCATGTCTTCAACATGAGATCAACATGAGGCTAACATGAGGCCAGCATGTCTACACCATGCGTGGACCGATATTCCGGTCCCGCCGGGCCGGGTCCGATACACGAAACGCCCCCGCGCGGCCGCAGGGCCATTGGCTGCTTTCCGCTGTATCCCCCGCTCGAGCTCCTGCATTCGATGGGACTGCTGCCGGTGGTGCTCTGGGACTTTCAGGACGGGGCGCGTTCCGTCGACGCGAGCGACCGGCACCTGCATGCCGTACGCGTGCTCCGTAGCGCGCCCAGAATTTTTCCGTGTGCCCGCGCGTGCGAAGGACGAATCATGCCCTTAGGCTGTTGATGATTACCGCAATCATGAAATATGAAAACAATGCGGCAGCCGTTGATAATACGGTTAACCCGATCTTCTTTATTGTTGAATAGTTATTCCTGCATACGTGGATATTGATAAAAAATGACACCAAACCGAATAATGCGCCGACCGCTCCCCCGATCAATAAGATCATCGGTGCAAAACAAAGTACGAGTTCCCACCAGGCAAGTTTCCGATCGATTGTAACTTCTTTGCCATCGATAGTGATTTTAGGTTCATATAAAAAACTATAGATGTTTTTGATAAGAATGGATTTTTGTGAGCCGTCATTCAGGGTAACCTTCCACGGCTTCCCCTTTTCTTTCGTTCTTTCCTGTTTAATGCCGTTAACGAACAGGTTTGCGGCTCCCGATAACAAACCTGTTTTAAATACTAAATCAGGCCCGTTTTCAATCTTGTACCTTACTTCCATTGTTCCTCCGTGTCATGATATAGATAAGCGCGCTTCGCCGCGGATACGCCTGCCAATGGTCATCCAGGTCAACGATGCCGGCAACCCGCCCAGCAACATGGTCGGCGTTCTCCGGCAAGAAGTTCATTGCATAACCGCTCAATATGCTGTTTTCTCGTCTCAGGTTTCTTTACGGAAATAACCCAGCAAATCCATTCATTGCGCGCAAGCGGCGTAAGTTCATTCCAGAGTTTTACCACAGCGGGGGCCGCTTTAAGGGCCTTTCTTAAATCCAAAGGAACCTCATGAACGACCCCGGTTGCAATTTGATTTTGTGCCATAACGCATCACCCCATCTTTGAATTATTCACCATAATCATACTATTTCAAACAGTTTTAATAAATATTACCATATGACGCGTTTATTCGCGGTTAATTTATCGCGTGTTACGGAAAGAGCGTACATTCAGCGCCACGTCATCCCGGCTCATTCTTGTTTCTGTCCGGCCACCCTTCGACGGACTCAGGGGAGGGGGCGACGACTTGGCAGATTGCGCTGCACACATATACTCTTCTTTCAAAAATCAGTGTTCATCCACGGTTCCCCAAAAGCAAAGCCTTGTTAGCAACACGTCCCCGGAAGCGTGGAAGAGCCCCTGAAAGCAGTACTCGTGGCATCCGGAACGGGAACTAAGACCTAGATCGCCGCGCCAGCGGCAAACCACTTCAGCCCACTGCGATGGACAGGATGTCCAAGTGCCGGGCGCGCGACACGAGGTCGCGTCTGCGCCCGGCTGTGAGCCGAGTCCGGCGCCAGCCGGCGAGGCGAGTTCGGGCGTCAGCCGCTCCGGCGATTGAGGAGCGGGGAGAGTGGGAGCCACGAGGGAGAGAGGCCACGCAGGCCTTTCTCCCTCGTGAAGGCATTCCCCGCCTGGGGGGCACTCCCCGCAAGGGACAATCGCGTCCCGCGCGCGTCTCGCAGCCCCGCCCCTGCCAGGGGCACCCGCCCCAGGGCCCATTATTTTCTGCTTGAATACCCGCCCCCTTTTTATGAAATTGGAACAAGAGGAACCCATGCCCGATAACATAAAGCCCCCGCGGAAGGCACCCATGCGGGTGAAGCGCGCCAACGGCAGCGTCGTCGACCTGAAGGAATTCAAGAAGAGCAAGCCCGAGCTCTCGGCGGCGTACCGCGCGCTGCTGCGCGAGACGGGCGAAGAGCTCGAGGAGCTGGCCGTGACGCTCTTCGAGCGCGCCGTGCGTCTCGCCATGGCCGGGAAGTGGAAGCGCTGGTCCGATTCCATGCCCGAGGGGACCGAGGCCTATATCGACGAATCGATGCTGCGCGAGAGCGGGGACGCGGCGGTCACGCTGCTCCTGGACGCCCAGGCGAAAATGCTCGAGATCGCGGCGGCCTTCGTGAAGAAAAAGGGCGCTGGGAAGGAGCCGCGAGGACGCGCGAAGCGGTCGAAGCCGTCGGATGCGCGGACCGAATCGCCCGGCGACCATGTGGCGTACGACGACCCCCGGGGGGACAACCTGGACCTGGTCGCGTCCGGTATCAAGACCGTGCGCTCCGACCATACGTCGCGGCCCATGGCGCGCGCCCGGCGGGCGATCGATCTCAGGCTTTCCTTCACGCCCGCGGACTACAGCCGCATGTGCCACGGCTTCCAGCCCTCCGCCATGGAGGACCGCTGGTTCATCTACGAGGAGGGAGGCGTCTTTTACTTCCACCGGAGCTGGTCGGGCCGCTGCATCTTCACGGTGCGCTTCGAAAAGCGGGGTGTGCGCTACGTCTCCGCCGAGACGTGGGCGAGCGCCGAGGACGGGCCCCAGGACGACGACACGGCGAAGAAGACGATCCGGGAGGTCATCGACCGCGCCCTCCTGGGAAAGGAATCATGGACATAAACAGCTCCCGCGGCCCATGCGCGTAATACCCCTCCAGTCCGGGAGCGCCGGAAATTGCATCTACATCGAGTCCTCTGGCGTGAGCCTGCTCATCGACGCGGGTATAAGCGGGAAGCGCGCGAAAGAGCGCCTGGCGGCTTGCGGGCGCGACATCGCGCGCGTCGACGCGCTCATCGTCTCCCACGATCACGCCGATCACGTCTCGTGCGCCGGTATCTTCCATCGTAAATTCGGCATGCCCCTCTATATCTCGGAGAAGACGCTGCGCGCGGCGCGGGCGTCGCGCGACCAGGGTACGCTCCGCGAGGTGCGCCACTTCCGCCCGGGGGACGCGTTCCGGATCGGTGCGCTCACCGTGGAGACCATTCCCACGCCCCACGACGGCGCGGACGGGTCCGCGTTCGTGATCGACGACGGCGCGGTCCGCCTGGGCATATTCACCGACCTGGGACACGTGTTCGGTGCGCTCGAGCGCGCCCTCTCGTCTGTGGACGCCGCCCTGCTTGAAAGCAACTACGACCCGGCCATGCTCGAGGACGGATCGTACCCGGCCGCGCTTAAAAAGCGTATCCGCGGGAAGGGCGGGCACCTCTCAAACCTCGAGGCGGCGGAGCTCGCCGCCGCGCACGGGGGCCGCCTCGCGTGGCTGTGCCTGGCGCACCTCTCGGGGGAGAACAACACCCCGGCGCTCGCCCTGCGGGCGCACCGGGAGGTACTGGGCGCGGGCTTTTCCCTTCACGTGGCGGACCGTTACGCGGCAGGCCCCGTGCTGGAGCTTCCGGCCCCGTCATGAGCGCGGCGCGGCGGGGCGAAAGACCGGTGTATCGGACCCCCCGCCGTTTACTCGAAGTTGTGGAACCGCGCGAAAATCTCCATGTGGGAATGAACGCCCGTCTTGCGGTAGATGTTGTAGACGTGGTTGTTCACCGTGCGGTGGGATATCCCGAGCCGCGCGGCAAGATCGGGGCCGGAGAGGCCTTCCATCATGAGGCCGAGCAGTTCGCGCTCCCTGCCGGTGAGATTGAAGGCGTTCATGAAACGCTCCTTGCGCGCCATGAAATAAAGCCTTTCGTTCGCCTCCCTGAGCTCCTCCGAGCGCTCCCGCACCCTCTTTTCGAGGTCCACGTTGAGCGACCGGGCCTCCGCTCTTAATTTCGCATAACGGTTAACCAGCAGCACCACCATCGACAGGAAGATGAGGGCGGTGACGGAGTGTATGAGAAGCGGCCCCCCGACGACGCGCGCGTCCACCAGGATGTCCCACGCGGAGCTGGCGGCGAAAAGGGCCGTGCAGGCGAGGAGCACCATCGCGTCGCGGTCGCCGCCGCGCGACCTTCCAACCAGGATGTAAAGAAGGTAGGGGAAGCCGGCGAAGAGCGCGGGATACCAGAACTTGTACCGGTCGAAGATCGTGTACTCGAAGCCCTTGAAGACGTCAAGGCCGGCCAGCGCGAGGCAGTACGCGGCCAGCACGAGCGCGAAGGCGGTGTGCCGCCCGCGGAAGCGGTGCGTGACGAACAGCGCGAAGGCCGCGATCGTCGTCTTCAGGGTCACGTGGTCGATCCTCATGCGCAGGAGCACGCCGTCGCCGAACATGAACTCCTTGCACGGGAGATTGGTCGTCACGAAAAGGGCGTAGCTCACCGAGAAGAGCCCGAAATAGAGATTGTAAAGCTCCGCGGGGTTGCGCATCCACAGGAGCAGGAAGAGCAGTCCCACCGTGAGGATCACCGCCGCCAGGACGAGCCCCGGGTATTGTTCCTCCTGCGCGCGCGCGAGCGCCGCCGCAACGGTCGTGACGCGCGGGGTTTCGTAGAGCCCGTGCTCCACGCGGTCACCGCCACGCACCCGGAACACCATGTGGATAAAATTTTCTTCTTTGAGGTTCATGTCACGGCAGGGCAGGGGGCCGATAAACTCGCGTCCCATCGCGGGCCGGAACGGTTCCAGCGAGCCCACCGCGCCAAAGAGGCGGCCGTTGAAATAGAATTCCACCCGGTGGGCGGTAAGGATCCCGCTCTCGAACGCCAGCCCCTGCCCGGACGCGAGCGCGCGCGCCGATTCGCGGGAAAGGCGGGCGCGCAGCGTGAACGATGCGCCCTTGTCGGAAGGGCCGCCCGAGGGCAGGAATGTGCGCGGCACGGGCGTCGCCTCCCATCCCGCGCCGTCGCGGCCGGAAAGCCAGGATTCGTGGAATCCCTCCCGGTATTCCCACGTGCCATGGAGCCCCGTGTCCGGCGTGGCCGCAGGCGCGTCCGAGTACAGGAAACAGAATAGCAATAGTAGTCCGGTCGCGATCCTTTTCATAGGCACACAGGCCCCCCAGGGCCAAGCATCATCATGCGGCGCCGGATACCATTAACTCAAGTCAAATTGGAAAAAAATTCCGGAAATTGAGCATATCTGCTCAGGGAAATCCGCGAAAAACGGGCGCCGTGAGTAATCCTCTCTATTTACAGCACCCCGTCCCCCCGGGTCACACTCGTAGCCGACGATCGGCACGGGTCGATCGTGACAGATATATTCCAGGGGGTCTACCATGCGGTTTTGCAAGGCTTCGAGGTTATTACTTATAGTATCGGCGGCGCTCGCGCTTGCGGGGGCGTCCGTCATGGCGGGATGCGGGGGAGCGGGGGACTCGTCCTCCGGGGCCGGGGAATCGATCACGGTGCTCTCCACCAATGACCGTCATTCGCAGTACCTGGACACACCCTATAATCCCGCGAATCCCGCGGAGCTAAGCGCGGGCTCGCGCGGCGGACTCGCGCGGGTCGCGACGATATTCAGCGACGCGCGCGCGGCGAACGGCGACGTGCTTGTCGTGGACGCGGGCGATTTCAGCGACGGGACCGCGTTTATCGCGGCGGAGGACGGGGCCGCGGACCTGAATATTCTCACCGCGCTCGGCTACGACGCGGCCTGTATCGGCAACCACGAGATGTCGCTGGGACCCGCGGGGCTGGCGCAGATGATCAACAACGCGGAGAAGGACGCCCAGGGTAAAATGGTGCCGCTCCTGTGCGCGAACATCCATTTCAGCGCGACGGACGCGACCGACGACACGCTCGAGGCCCTTTACGGGAACGAGGGCGACCCCGGGAAATACGTGTTTCCCTGGATCGTGCGTACGCTTCCCTCCGGGAAGAAGGTGGGACTGTTCGGTCTCATGGGCGGGAATGTCTTCATGCCCGACGCGATGCCCTGCACCTTCCCGGTCGTCTACACGGACGTTCAGGCGATCGTCGATACGCTGCGTACGACGCAGGGCGTGGACGCGGTGATCTGCGTCGCCCACGCGGGTTTTAGCGCGCCCGGCGGGGTCGCGAGCGGCGAGCTCGCCACGCTCGCGAAGAACGTCTCGGGCATCGACCTGATCGCCGCGGGGCATTCTCACAGCCAGGCGACGGCAATGGTTGCCTGTGAGGTTTCGGGAGCGAACTGGAAGACCGCCATCATGGAGGCGGATGACGGCGCGAAGTACGTGGGCGAGGCGAAGCTTCGCCCGGAAAAGGACGGCACGGATTCATCCAGGGCAGACCTGGACATACTGGCGGTGGACGACACGGTCGCCGGGGACGCGGGAATCGCGGCGCGCATCGCCGGTCTTATCACGGACGTTGAAACGGATTACCTCACGGAGTTTTCCACACTCGCGAGCGGGGGGCTTTTTGACGTTCTCGCGCACGCTTCCTTCACCTACGGCCAGCTTAACGGAATGTACATGGTGAGCGACGCGATGCGATCAGTGTCGGGCGCGGGCGTCGCCCTGGTCACGCCGGGCGCGGATACCGCCTGGGCGAGGCCGGACGCGAACGGCGACATCACGGTGTACGGCGCCTACGCGTCCATGTCGCACAGTATGGGACGGGACGGGCTCCACGGAGGGGCGCTCTATAAGGTAAATTTCCTCGCCGCGGAGATTCAGGGAATACTTGAGCTGGGAACCTGCAACATGGGGCAGGCGAGCCCCGATCTCTTCGTCGTCCCCTCCGGGATCAGGATCGTCTGCGATACTACGGACCTCCGGGCGGGCACGGGTCCCGGGTATATCATAAAAATGTACATCGTATCCGCGGACGAGGGGACCGAGACGCTCGTCTTCGATCGGAGTGACCCGGCGGGCTTCCCCTACGGGGGATGGAAATCCGCACCCGGCACCACGGCGGTCGCGGGCGATCCCTACCAGATGCTTTCGGTGAGCACGACACTGATCACGCTCGTGGGCCTCAAGTACGTGTCCGATTCGGACGGTCCCGGCGGGGATATCAACCTGTGGCCGCGCACGGCAGCTGGCTCACCGGTGGAATGGACGGCTATTTCCCAGCTCGACACATTCAGGGTCACGAGCGGCGGGGACGAGGTGAAGGCCTGGTACGCGGTCGCGCAGTATATCAGCGGCCTTGGGGGGACGCTGCCGGCGCGTTACGACGACACCTATACGGATGGAAGCACGGGGAACCCGGTGGGTCCCGCCTGGCGACGGGTGTGGGACCTCGCGGAGCATGCGGCGCCGTAACGGACGTCTTCGCGCTCTCCTGAACGTGCGCGCGGAAGGGGTGAGGGTGTATCGGCGCCCCGCCCCCCGCGCGTCTTCACCACGCGTCCTTCATCATCTCCGCCTCGTTGCGCCGCCAGTAGATCGAGAGTATCGCGCGGTCCAGTCCCTCGCGGCGTATCTCCTCGTCCAGCACCTCGAGCGCCATTTCCCTGAGCTCCTCGTTGTCGCCCACGATGCGATCCAGGTCCGTGGATTCGTACACGAGTGCCGCGTAGTCCTCCTCCGCGCGGTATTCTGCAACCAGAAAATGACTTTTTTCATTACTCTGTTGATCACCGTCCAATGGCCCCGGGACGGGAAGCCCGCGGCGAATCGTGGAATATGCTTGCGCTCCGCGCGGGATCGTGTAGCATACGACAAAATATAAGGCGTCGCCGTTCGGTCATCGGTCAAATCCCCGGCGACATGCACTGCGCACAACGCGGTCCCCGCGACGTGACGCGAGTGAAGGAAGAACCTATGGCGATAGGATACTCGAACAAGGTCATATTCATAAGCGAACGGACCCGTATCGCGACGCCCATCAAGATCGCCCTGAACAAGCTCGGCTTCGAATTCGCGACGGACTACCCGGCGTTGAGCTCCATTCCCCTCATCCGCAAGGGCATCGCGCGGACGGGCAGGACCGCGTTTATCAGGACCGAGCTCCTGCGCTTCATCAAGGAGAAGGGATTTCCCCGCGGCATCATCATGGACAGCCGGATAGAGCTGGGCCTGGACCCCGCCCTTGACGCGGGCGGCATAAAGCTTTTAAAAACCATGATCATCACCTACATCATCCTGAGCAAGGGTGCCGACTGCCGGAGCCTCAGGGGAAACTTCATCCTGCTTACCAAGGGTGACTCGTTCGAAAAAGAATTCGGGCTGGGCGCCGACCCTCACGGCGTCGTGAAGCTCCTCTCGACCCAGAACCCGGAGATCAACTTCTTCATCGAGGAGCTCAAGGGCAATCGCGCCAGGTTCGACGAGATGTTTTCCATAAAGCTCCTGGACGCGGAGCTCTCGTCGGATGCGATAATAGAGTCGGTGGCCGGGATGCTTGCGTTCCCCCAGGAATCCGCCCCGGCGGCGTCTAAAGAGGAAGCCGGTCCCCCGAAGGCCGCCGGTGAGCCCGCGAAAGAGGAAGAAGGAGCACCCGGGGCAGGGGCCAATTGAGCGCGCTCCTGCTCAGGCGCTGGAATGGATCGCGATCCGGTTATCCTCCGTGTCGGTGAAAAGCCCCCTGTAGCCCACGTCCCGGGCGATGAGCGTTTTCTTCTTCAAGACCTTTCCCTCCGCGGCATCGACGCGCGCTAGCTCCACGGCGAGATCTCCCGAATGCGCGGTGAAGAGCGCCCATGCCAATTCTCCTTCCAGGTGAATTGGACCATCGCGATGCGATTATCCCTGCCGACGAATAGAGGGAAGCTTCCAATTATAGGCTGCTCCAGCGCGGATTTCTACCCGCGGGCGGGACGAAGAAAATATTTCGATTTCTCTCGCGGGCGCCCCATTTTATGTATGGATAATTTTTCCCGCATCCGGAATATGGATATGCGCCGCCCGCGCGAGGAGAACATCGGTGACCGTCACCCTGCTGCACCTGTCGGATACGCACCTGGGCTACAGCGAGCTCGATCGTGTGAACGCCGCGGGCGTGAACTGCCGCGAGGCCGATTTCTACGACGCGTTCAACCGCGTGATCGACGCCGCCCTCGACCTTCGCCCCGACGCCGTGATCCACACGGGAGACTTCTTCCACAGGCCATCGCCGGCCAATCGTCCCATGATCGAGGGCCTCGCGGGGCTCAGGAGGCTTTCGGACGCGGGCATACCCGCGGTGATAATCGCCGGGAACCACTCGACGCCCCGGACCGTCTACACGAGCCCCATACTCAAGGCGTTCCAGGCGATCCCCGGTGTGCACCCCATATTTGAACAGCGCTACGAGCGCGTCGAGCTGGACTGCGGCGTCTTCCACGGCGTACCGCACGTAAACGACGAGCTTGCCTACCGCGAGGAGCTCGAAAAGATTGAGCCGGATCCGGGGAAGACGAACGTGCTCATGCTGCATACCTCGGTGGGAAAGGGATACCTCATGGAGGAATATGGCGAGCGCGTGCTTGACGGCGACCAGATGGTGCGCCTGGACGCATTCGACTACACCGCACTGGGGCACTGGCACGGATTCCAGCGTGTAAAGGGACTTAAGCGCGCGTATTACTGCGGGTCCACCGAACGCCTGAGCGACCGGGAAGCGGGATCCGAAAAAGGTTTCGCGCTGGTGAAAACGGGCAGTGCCCTCTCGGTTGAATTCCGGCCCCTGCCTGTTCGCCCCTGGATTCGTTACGACATCGCGGGCTGTGGGGAAAAAAGCGTCGACCGGATCAGGAAAGAAATTTCCGAATGCGCGGGAGGGGCGCATGAGGGGGCCGTAGTGAGCCTCTACCTGCTCGACCTGAAGCCGGAACAGGGCGCGGGCATCCCCAACGCGTGGATCGCCGGGCGCTTTCCCGGTGCGCTCGCCGTGCAGGTTCGCAGGGCGTACCGGGGGCCGGACGCCCGCCAGGGCGGCGGGGACGCCGCCGTGGAGAGCCTGGAGGACATGTTCGCCGATTACCTTGCGCGCACCATGAAGGACGAGGCGGAGCGCGCGCGCTTCGCGCGTCTCGCCGCGAAATATTTCAGCATGGACGAACGCGGGGGCTAGGGCCCCCGCCAAGGAGAACCGGATGATACTGCGCGCGCTCGCGCTTCGCAACTTCAAACAGTACCGCGAACTGGACCTTGAGTTCCGGGAGGGGCTCATTGGCATAATAGGCCGCAACGGGGCGGGGAAATCCAGCATCTTCGAGGCGGTGCTGCTCGCGCTCTACGGCGAGATACCCTTCGTGAAGGGGCACCTGCGCACGAGCGGGGCGGGCGACAGGGAGCCGGTGAGCGTCGCGCTCGAGTTCGAGGTTTCCGGGAAGCGCCACGCGGTGAGGCGCGAATTCCGGGGCAAGGCGCTCGCGCCCGGCGCGGAGCTGCGCGGGCCGGGCGATGCGCTCGTCGCGACCGGGCAGAAGGAGGTGACCGCGGCGGTGGAGCGCCTGGTGGGGATGGGGTTCGAGGCCTTCACACGCTCCATCTTCTCCGGGCAGAAGGAGCTCGGGGCGATCTCCTCGGTGACGGGCGCGGAGCGGCGCATGCTGGTGCGCAGGATGGTGGGGATGGACCGCGTCGATGCGGTGCAGAAGCTCGTGCGGGACGAGCGCAACGATCTGAAGAAAAGGATAGAGGGGCAGGAGGCGCTCCTGATCGGGAAAGAGGAGCGCGCGCGGAAAGAGGAGGAGCTGAAAGGCCTGGGGGAAGAATCCAGGGCCGTAAAGGCCTCCCATGCGAAACTGGTAAAGGCGCTCGCCGCGGCGCAGGAAGCCTACGAGTCGGCGAAGGCGCGCTTCACGGAGCAGCAGGACCTGGAACGCGCCTACAACGAGGCGAGGACGGGGCTCGTGGAGAAAGAGGCCGGGCTCCAGGGAACGAACAAGTCCCTTGCGGAAGCGGCCGAGAGGCAGGCGGAGCTGGAGCAGTGCGCCCGGGAGCTGGAAGGCCTCTCCGAGCCGGAAGCCGCATGGGTGCGGGCGAAGGGGGAAAAGGAGAGACTGGATGCGCAGAGCGCGCGGCACGCCGAGCTCCTGGGACTGCGCGCGCAGATTGACGAGAACGGGAAGGACGCCGCGGGCCTTTCCGCCGAGCTCGTTATCGAGTCCCAATTTGTCGAGGCGCACCGTGGCCTGGACGCGCAGCGCGCGGAGGCGGAGCGTGCACTCAAGTCTGCCGATAAGGCGATCGATTCGTGCGGTGAGGAAGAGAAGGCGCTCAAGGCGGAAACCGGACGCATCGGCGGGCTCATCCGGGAGCGCACGGAGCGCATGGACCAGATACGAACGCTGGGACGGGATTCCGAATGTCCCACGTGCCTGCGCCCCCTGAAAGACGCGTACGAATCCACGCTCGCGAAATTCGAGGCGGAGATCGCGCATTATCAGAATGAAGAGCTTAACGTATGCACGGAAAACCTTGCGAAGATTAAGGCGAAAAGCCTACTGCTCGCGGAAGAGAGAAAGAAGGCCGGGGACGCGGTCAGGAAGCTCGACGCGCTCGCGGAGCAGAAAGGCGCGCGGGAGAAGAACGCCGCGAGGATCAGGAAGTCCCTCGCCGACAAGAACCGGGGAATGGAGGACCTGCGCGGGAGGATTGAAGCGCTCGGCGAGATCGCCTACGACGCGAAGGCGCATGAGGCGGCGAAGCGTGAATTCGCGTCGCTCGAGAAATCGCACGAACGCTACATCCGCCTTGCCGAGAAAGTAAAAGAGATTCCCACGCTGGTGAAAAAGATCGCGGTAATGGAGAAGGAGCGCGCAGGCATTCAAAACGAAGTGAGCGCCCGGCGGAAAAAAATGGAAGAGATCCCATACGCCGAAAAGGATTTCCGCGACGCCGAGCAGGCCCAGCGCGAGGCGGAGAAAGCCCGCGACGAGGCGCGCAGTGACGCCGACGTCTTGAAGGAGACCCTGCACGCGTTGGACAAAAAACTGTCCGTGCTGAAGGGGGAACTGGATGAAAACGCCGCGCGCATGCAGACCGTGGAGAAGTCGCGCGTCGAGCGGGAAATGCTCGATCGCCTGGATGCGCTCATGGACGGATTCAAGGCTGCGGTGCTGGACCGCGTGCGCCCCTTCATCGCCGGGCGCGCGAGCCGCCTTTTCGCGGAGCTCACCGCGGGAAGGTACGAGTCCATTACGGTGGACGACGATTTCGGCTTTCACATCATGGACGACGGCGCGTACTTTCCCATCGAGCGCTTTTCCGGCGGCGAGGTGGACCTCGCGAACCTGTGCCTGCGCATCGCCATCAGCCGCGCCGTGAGCGAGCTCGCGGGCGGGGCGTCCATGGGATTCCTGGGTTTCGACGAGATATTCGGCAGCCAGGACGGGGAGCGCCGCCGCGAGATACTCTCGGCCTTTCACCGGCTCAAGGAGAAGTACCGCCAGATTTTCGTCATCTCCCATATCGAAGAAATAAAGGAAGAGTTCCCCTGCATCATGGAGATCACGCGCGCGCCCGGGGGCGCGAACGTGAGATGGCTGGGGGACGGGTAACGGGGCGGCCGCGCGCATTCTTGAATTTTTTCGAACCGTTGTTGCAATTCCCGGGTCATATGCTAAAAGCTTGCACGTCGTGATAAATGCGGGCTTTAAGGAAAAGGAGATGAACCCGTCTCCCTATCCTTTGAAGTCCCGCGCCCGGATCCGGGGCTGGTGTTTCAGGACGCGGACGGAAAGAAGCAAGGGGGCCGATGCGCAACGCTCCCGTTCAATAGAAATTTTCGGTGAAATATAATGAAGAGTATCGGCACCCTGATCATCGTGCTCCTGTCGGCCGTCCTGCCTGTGGCGTCGGGCGCCGGCGAGGAAGCGCTCACGTGGAGAAAATGCGTCGAGATAGCGGCCGCGAACAACCCGGACGTGCGTGCCTCGCATGAAAAAATAATGCAGGGACGCGCCGGTGTGGGCACCGCCCGGAGCGTGCTCCTTCCCCGTGTGGAGGCCGATGCGAGCGTATCCACGGGGAAGACCGAGACGAGCACCCTCGGGGGGCAGGAGGGCAGGACCAATTCGTACAGCTACGGCGTCACCGCGAAGCAGCTCGTCTTTGACGGGATGAAATCCGTGTACGATCTCAAGGCGGCGGGAAAAAGCCTCGAGAGCGCCGAGTACGACTACCTCGTGACGTCGTCCAACGTGCGCCTGGATCTCCGGAGCGCCTTCGTCCAGCTCCTGCGCGCCCAGGAATCCATAGACCTTTACGCGCAGATACTCGCGCGCCGAAAGCAGAATCTCACGCTCGTGAAGATGCGCTACGAGGCGGGACGCGAGCACCGGGGCTCGCTGCTCACCGCGGAGGCGAGCCTTGCGCGGGCCCAGGCGGATTCGGCGCAGGCCGCCCGGGGGCTCGTCCTCGCCCGGCAGGGACTCGCAAAGGTGCTGGGACTCGCCGTATCGGGGCCGCTTGCGGTCACGGGCTCCCTTACCGCGGCACCGGCCGTATCGGACCAGCCGGATTTCGAGGCCCTGGTGCGGGACAACCCCGTGCTGCAAAAGATGATGGCGCAGAGAGAGCTCGCGGTGCTGAATGTTGAATCGGCGAAAGCGGAATACTTTCCCACCGTGTACGGATTCCTGAGCGCCGACCGTTCGGGGACCAGCAGGCCCTCGTCGGCCACCGAGTGGTCGGCGGGGGTGCAGATGGCGCTCCCGCTGTTCGAGGGGGGCGCGACCTACCACGGGGTACGCGGGAAGGAAGCGGCACTGCGCCAGGCGAGCGAGGACGCGCGGAGCACGCGCGGCGCGGTCCTTTTCACGATGCAGGAGAAATGGGTGAACTACCGCAACGCCATAGAGGACGCCGGGGTGCAACAGAAATTCCTGCGTGCGGCCGAGGAGCGCGCGAAGATCGCGGAGTCGCAGTATTCCATAGGGCTCATCCAGTTCGACAACTGGGTGATCATCGAGGACAATCTGGTGCAGCTTAAGAAGAGTTACCTGGACGCGGGGGCGCAGGCGCTCGTCGCGGAGGCCGAATGGGTCCAGTCCAGGGGGGAGACATTGAGCTATGAAGAATAGAAAGCGCGCGGGCGTGCTCGCGGCGGCGTGCGTCATAGGGGCGGCCGCGCTCGGCGCGTACCTGCTGTCGCGCCCGGCGGAGCCCGAGACCGTGAGCCGGGAGGCGAAGCCGTTCACCGGCGACATCTCGGTATCCATCGCGACCACGGGCACGGTGCAGCCGCGCAACCGGCTGGAGATCAAGCCCGCGATCAACGGGCGGATAGAAGAGGTGCTGGTTTCCGAGGGGCAGGCCGTGAGAACCGGCCAGGTCCTGGTCTGGATGAGCTCGACCGAGCGGGCAGCGCTCATCGATGCCGCTCGCGCCCAGGGGGGCGAGTCCACGAGGTACTGGGAGGAGGCCTATAAGCCGATACCCGTCGTCTCGCTCATAAACGGCACCGTGATCGTGCGCGGCGTCGAACCGGGCGCGACGGTGAGCACCACGACCGCGATACTCGTGATCTCCGACCGCCTCATCGTCAAGGCCGACGTGGACGAGACCGATATCGGCCGCGTGAAGACGGGACAGCGCGCCGTCATAGGCCTCGACGCGTATCCCGAGGTCAAGGTGGGCGCCCGGGTGGACCTCATCTCGTACGAATCGACAGTCGTGAACAACGTGACCATGTACAAGGTCGAAATCATCCCCGATTCCGTGCCGGAGGTGTTCCGCTCCGGCATGAGCGCGAACGTGAGCATCGTCGAGAAGTCCAGGAAGAAGGCTCTCCTTGTCCCCAGCGAGGCGATAATCTCGGACAGCGAGGAGCGCTTCGTGACGGTGAAGGGAAGGGGAAAAACGCCGGAGAAGCGTGCCGTGACGACCGGCATCGCGGACGACAAGAATACGGAAATCCTCACGGGCCTGACCGGGGACGAGACGCTCATCATCGTCACGAAAAAGTTCACCCCCGCCTCCGATGCCGCGCAGGGGAAAAATCCGTTCCAGCCCGAAAGACGGAAACCCCGTTAGGAGCTTTGAGGAAAAGATAAAGGAAAGGGGCATCTCCCTTTCTTTTCGCCGTTGATAACTCAAGGATGAGTACATGATCGAACTGAAAAACATTTCCAAGACCTACCACACCGGCAAGGTCGAGGTGCGCGCGTTGCGCGGCATCACGCTCGGGATCGCGCGGGGCGAGTTCGTCGCGATCATGGGCGCGTCCGGGTCGGGGAAGTCGACGCTGCTTTCCATCCTGGGCTTCCTGGACAAGCCCGACTCGGGCGGATACCGCTTCATGGGAAGGGACGTCACGGGCCTGTCCGACGACGAGCTCTCGGCGCTGCGAAACCGCGTCGCGGGCTTTGTCTTCCAGCAGTTCCACCTGCTCCCCCGCATGACGGCGCTCGGTAACGCAGAGCTTCCCCTGGTCTACGCCGGAAAGCGCCACCTGAAAGAGTCGGCCGAGCGCACAATCGCGGCCGTGGGCCTCGCGCACCGCGCGGACCATTACCCTTCCGAAATGTCCGGGGGCGAGCAGCAGCGTGTGGCGATCGCGCGCTCCATGGTGAACGACCCGCTCATTATCTTCGCGGACGAACCCACGGGCAACCTCGATTCCGCGAGCGAGGGCGAGATCATGGGCATCCTCGCGCGCCTGCACGAGGAGGGAAGGACCATCATCATGGTCACCCACAACGACGAGGTCGCGCGGTACGCCCAGCGCGTCATCCGGTTCCGCGACGGGGTGGTGATCTCGGATACGCGGCGCGCGGGGAAGGGAAAGGGCCGGCCTGCCCGGGGCAACGTGGACGAAGGCCCTGCGGCCGGCCACAAGCGCTTCGCGCGGGCCGAGTTCCTGGACTACCTGAAGCAGGCGCTGGATTCCATAATTACCCACAAGCTGCGTTCGCTTCTTTCCATGCTGGGAATCCTGATAGGCGTCGCGGCGGTCATTTCCATGCTTGCGCTGGGCGCCGGGGCAAGCGAGTCAATAACGAAAAGCCTTTCCGCGCTCGGTTCCAACCTGCTCACCGTCATGCCCGGCGCGTTCCGCCAGGGGGGCGTCGCGCTGGAGGCGGGCACCGTGACGCGCTTCACGCTCCAGGATGTGAAGTCCCTCGCCCAGCTTCCCGAGGCGAGGCGCGCCTCGCCCGCCGTGCAGGGGAGGGTACAGCTGGTCGCCGCCGGGAAAAACTGGAATTCCATGGTCCAGGGCGTGGGGGTGGAATATGAATCCATGAGGGCCGCGTCGCCGGTGGCGGGGAGGTTTTTCACGGAGGAAGAGCTGCGCAGCAGGAAGAAGGTGGCGCTCGTGGGCTCGACGGTCATAAAGAATCTTTTCGAGGGGGCGGACCCGATCGGCCAGGCGATGAAAATAAACCGGGTCAATTTTACGATCATCGGGATCCTTCCGCCGCGCGGCGCGTCGTTCTTCAGGGACCAGGATGACCTCGTGATCGTCCCCGTCACCACGGGCATGTACCGGCTCCTGGGCAAGGAGTACGTCGATTCGATCGACGTGGAGGTGCGCGACGGGGTCGATATGGACACGGCGACGGAGGCGCTCCGCGATCATATCATAAAGACGCGCCACCTCGCCGCGGAGAAGGAGGATTCGTTCCAGATCCGCGACATGACCCAGATCCGCGAGGCGCTCTCGAGCACCACGCGCACGATGAGCTTTCTCCTGGGCGCGGTCGCCGCGATCTCGCTCCTCGTGGGCGGGATCGGGATCATGAACATCATGCTCGTATCGGTCAAGGAGCGGACCAGGGAGATCGGTCTCAGGAAGGCGATCGGTGCGCGGGGGCGGGACGTGCTCGTGCAGTTCCTGATCGAATCGGCGCTCATGTCGCTCGCGGGCGGCGTCGCGGGAATCGTCACCGGGGTCGCGGTCTCCGTGCTCCTCTCGGGGATGGCGGGCTGGGCGGTAAAGGTGACGCCCTACTCGGTCGTCCTCTCGTCGGTCTTCTCGATGATGGTGGGCGTGTGCTTCGGACTGTGGCCCGCCGTGATCGCCTCGCGCCTGAATCCCATAGAGGCGCTCAGGTACGAATGACCAACGTCACGGGGGCCGATACTACTGTTCGGCTAAAAAACGTACAGCACGCTCACGAAGCCGCCCAGCAGGTAGTCGCTCATCCATGAATCCGGGGCGAACGTCTGCCCGCCCATTTCCGGCTTGTCGATAAACTTATTCATCATCCACTGAAAGCGGATGCCTACTGATGCGATCACATGCTCGCCTATCTTCGAGCCCACGGACGGTTCCACGTTGAGGCCAAGATGCTGCATCTTGTAGTGCTGGGTCGCATCCATAGGGACAGCAGTGGCAAAATCGACGGCGCCCACCTCATAGGTCTTCCAATGGCTGCTGAGCTCTATGGTGCTTCTCATATATAGTATGGAAACATTTGCAGCGAAGAAGAATCCCTCGGTGAGCGCGACCGAATAACCCATCCCGAGCGCTGGTCCGTATGCCGGTACCGTGAAGATCGCCTCACCTGTTATCACATAATCATTTGTTATTGAACCAACGGGATCATCCGCCATCATCGTCGCGGTATAGGTCATCTTCGTGCGCTGGTATTTGACGCCCCCGAACACCTTGAAGCTCCCGGAGAGCTGATAGCTCAGCACCGAATCGACATCGATCCGATTGACGCTCATGAAGTTGGAACCGGTCGAGTAAAACGTGCTCCCCCCGAAGGTCTTCCTGTCGCCATTATCGTCCCACTGGGTGCGCTGGCTGCCAAACAGCCCCGTCACCGAGAAGGCAAATGATTCTCCCAGCGTTGCACTGAACACCGGTCCGTAAAGGTTTCCCTCGCCGGATTTGATATACTCGAGCCCGCTGCCGTCCATCTCCTTGAAATAGGGCGACCAGTAGAAATTGCCCGCCTTCGCGCCAAGCATGACGGTTCCGGCAAAGGATGGTGCTGCGATACCAAGGGCTACTACACACACGGCAAGAATTGATGGAACCTTTTTCATGAATGCCTCCGGGAATGCTGTAATTGCGCCCACAACCGCCGGTTTCGCGCTGCAAGTGAGGGAGAGGATGACAGGCGTGCATTTAACCACGGCCGTTCATTTTGAATAAAAAGAGCATTTTTTGAAAAAATGGTCAATCAAATTTCAACATTCAACAATTGTGAAATTCAGGGCAGCTCGCATCCCCCGGGTGCGGGTTAGTATCGGAACTGATAAATCCTTGAGATTTTGTTTGGAAGGGGCGCGTTTCCCGGGATTGGAGATGGGGGCGCGAGCGGCGGTTGAAGCGCGCTCTGCGATGGCAAAATTATTAAACAGTTGAATCGCAGTTATTAATTAATTGGTTAAATTATAATTTTAAAAAATGTTAAAAAACATAGTTGACAAGTTTAAGGAGTTTAATACTTTCTTAAATTATAAGCAACGCTGATCTATGCAAAACGAGGTTCGGTTCATGGATTCAGTCGATTTCTCAGGCATTCCTTCCATTAAATTGCAGCAGGTTAATCAAGCAATGAGTAACGGTGCCCGGTGTGAACGTACACGGGGTACAATGAGCGCCATCAATCCTCTCTATTCAGCACCACAACCAAGAGTCCGCCGTTTCTCGTCATCATGCTTCACGTCACATTCCCTGACAATGAACATGGTTTACACATAAAACTGTACAGCTGCGCCCGGTATCAAATTTAAGTCCAAATAACAATATGTTTCAGGAGGGTTTATGAGAAATAAAGGTGCGTTGTTGCTCGCGGCGGCCGCCTTCGTTTTCTTCTCATCGGATGTGTTTGCCACCAATGGGATGAGAATGATAGGATTTGGCCCCGTGCAGCGATCGATGGGGGGCGCAAGCGTGGGCATAGGGCTCGACGCGGCGTCGATACTTACCAACCCGGCGGGTATGAGCGACCTGGGAGGAAGGATCGATTTCGGGGCTTCTTATTTCGCGCCGTCCGTGGAGTACAAGGCGGTTGGTGCGGGCCCTGGTATGGTAGCGAATGACGGAGAGACGTTCGAATCCGACAGGGGAGCGTCTCCCGTCCCCGCGTTCGGGCTTATCATTCCCGCCACCGACCAGGTTAACTTCGGGATCGGGGCATACGGAATCGCGGGCATGGGCGTGGATTATGCGATGAACCTGTATTCGAACGTAACCTACTCATCCTATTCGCAGATGCGATTCGCCCCCGGGGCCTCGTACAAGATCAACGATATGATTTCCGTCGGGGCCGTGTTGAACTTAATGTACGCGACCATGGAATATTATGCAGGTCCGCCGGAAGGTTCTCCCGGTGGCCAGCGGGCGCATATGGGCGCTTCGGCGTTCGGGTATGGAGCGACTGTCGGCGTGAAGGTCACGCCCGTGAAGATGCTCACCCTGGGTGTCGCCTACGAAAGCAAGAGCATGTTCCAGGATTTCGTATTCAACACCGGCGCGGGCGTCGACAAGCTCGAATTCAACCAGCCTTCCAGCGCGACGGTCGGCCTGGGGATCATGCCCATCGAAGGACTCGTGATAGGTTTCGACCTCCAGTGGATTCGCTGGTCCGAGACCAACGGCAAGAATCAGCCGAAGTACACGGAAAACAGCAGCGCGGCGTCGGCCTGGAATCTCAACTGGGACGACCAGCTCGTGTACAAGTTCGGAATCCAGTACGTAGTTATTCCCATGCTCACGGTCCGGGCCGGGTACAACTATGGCAAGATGCCGCTGGACAGCACGAGGGCGTTCGAGAACATAGCCTTTCCCGCGATCGCCGAGCAGCATTTCACGGCGGGGGTCGGTATCGGGGTCGGCGAGAAATTCACGCTGAATATCGGCGGGATGTATTCACCCGAGGCCAGCCTGAAGGGCGCGAACGCGGCCGGTCAGGGAATCACTTCGTATGAGACGAAGATGTCCCAGTATTCCCTGGATGTCGGGCTTGCGTATAAGTTTTAACTCATGAATTCAGGGGGTGTCTTGCCGTACAGGCAGGCCCCCCCTGAAAGTTTTTCCCGTCGACCTATCCACTTATAACAGTAATACGTTTTGCCACCCGCTCGTATTCACTCGCTTGAGACACTGAGACACGCCATTTATTGATTGATCGGAACATGCCCGCATGATAGCATACCGAACGAGCTGCACATGGAGATTATCATGCCCCGATCGTCCCTTTCCCGCAGAAAACTCATCCTCCTCGCGGGAGGCGCCGCGGCCGCGCTTGCTGTCGGTTACCTGGGGGCGAGAAAGCTCCTTGACGGTGCGGGGCGCTACGCGAGCGACCTGGCCGCGAGGACCAGGGGACTGGGCCAGATCAAAAAACTTCCCGGCTTTGTCGGCGAAAGACCAAACGTCGTCCTTATACTGTGCGACGACCTTGGGCAGGGGGACGCGGGCGCGTACGGGAACAGGACGCTCCGCACGCCCAACATCGATTCCCTCGCGCGCGAGGGGGTGCGCTTCACGGATTTCTACGCCTCGGCCTCGCTGTGCACGCCCTCCCGGGCGGGCCTCCTCACGGGCCGTTATGCGATACGAAGCGACCTCATATTCCCGGTGCAGTCCGGGCGCCAGCCCTTCATCGGGCGCGTGCTCCAGTCGGTCGCGCGCTGGCTGGGAAGGCGCGGCGCGTTCGACATGACCAGGGCGAGCTTCGTGGACGGCCTTCCCGACGGCGAGATCACCGTCGCCGATGCGCTCAGGACCGCGGGCTACCGCACCATGGCGATCGGCAAATGGCACCTGGGCGATTTCCACGTGGAGCCCCGGTACCATCCGCTCCGTCACGGCTTCGACGAGTTTTTCGGAACCCCCAACACGAACGACGAGCTGCCGAACCCCTTGTATCGGAACGAGACCATGCTCGAGGATGACATAGGCCTGGACCAGGCACGGCTTACCGGCATGTCGACGAAAGAGGCGGTCGGCTTCATCGAGCGCTCGGGCGCCGCGCAGCCTTTTTTCCTGTACCTTGCGTACCACGCGCCGCATCTCCCGCTCTACGCGTCCGCGCGCTTCAAGGATAAATCGAAGGCGGGCATCTACGGCGACGTGGTCGAGGAGCTCGACTGGGGCGTGGGGGAGGTTTTAAAATCCCTGAGGGACAAGGGCATCGAGCGCACCACGCTCGTCATCTTCACCAGCGACAACGGCCCCTGGTACAACGGGCGTCCCGCGGCGGAGCGCCGCGGCCGCAAGGGACAGAGCTTCGAGGGCGGCTTCAAGGCGCCGCTCATCGCACGCTGGCCGGGGCATATTCCTGCCGGGAGCGTGTGCGCGCACGCGGCGATGAATATCGACTTTTTCCCGACGCTCCTCTCGCTCGCGGGACTGGGGATTCCGGGGGACAGGATCGTCGACGGGAAGAATATCGCGGGCCTGCTCACCGGGAAGGAAGGGAAGACGCCGCACGATGCGTTCTTTTTTTACCATCACGAACAGTTGGAGGGCGTGCGCGCGGGCGACTGGAAATATCTGCACCGCGTGAACCATTATGAATGGCCCATCCCGCTCGACAAGCCCACGACATTCCTGGGCATGGCGGCGCAGGACCGGTTCCTCGGGAGCTGGCCCAACCTCTACAACATCGCGACCGACGAAGGCGAAAATTACGACCTCGCCTCGCGGCACCCCGAGGTGTGCGCAAGACTCGAAAAGATCATGACGGCATGGGAGTCCGATATCGCGGAGAACCCGGGCGGATGGACCGGGAAGTAAAATGACGCCGCGGCCCGTAACCGATGTGCTCGTCAAGCCCGCGGGCCCCGACTGCAACCTCGCGTGCGACTACTGCTTTTACAGCGGCAAGGAAGCGTTCTTCCCCGGCGCGAAGACGCGGATGAGCGGCGAGGTCCTCGAGGCGCTGATGCGCCAGCTCATGGGCCAGCCCGTTCCACAGATATCAATGGGCTGGCAGGGCGGCGAGCCCACGCTCATGGGCCTCCCGTTTTTCGAGAAGGCCGTCGGTTACATGAAGCGCTTCGGCGACGGGAAGGCCGTTTCGAACGGGCTGCAGACCAACGGCATGCTCATCGACAAATCCTGGGCGCGCTTCTTTAAAAAATATTCATTCCTCGTGGGCCTGTCCATCGACGGGCCGGAGCACGTGCACGACCATTACCGGAAAAACCACGGCGGGCTGGGATCGTGGCGAAAGGTGAGCGACGCGGCGCGGCTCATGCTTGACGCGGGCGTGGAGGTGAACGCGCTCACCGTCGTGAACGATTACTCCCAGCGCTTTCCGGAAGAGATATATTCCTTCCACAAATCGCTCGGTCTCCCGTTCATGCAGTTCATTCCCTGCGTGGAACCCGATGCGTGGGACCCCGGAAAGGCGGCGCCCTTCTCCGCCGGGGGCGAAGGCTATGGAAACTTCCTCTGCAAAATCTTCGACCTCTGGCTCGCCGATTTCTCGGACGGAAAACCGACAACGTCGATCCGTTTCTTCGAATCGCTCCTGTTCAGGTACGCGGGCTTTCCCGCGCCGGAGTGTACGCTCCAGGAGGAGTGCGGGGGCTATGTCGTGGTCGAGCACAACGGCGACGTCTACGCGTGCGATTTCTTCGTGGAACCAGCGTGGAGACTCGGCAACCTTCTCGATACGCCGCTCACCGATCTGCTGAATTCAGACAGGCAGCGGGAATTCGGGGCCATGAAGCGGGACCTGCACGCCGATTGTCTCCCGTGCGCGTGGAAGGAGCTCTGCCGCGGCGGGTGCACCAAGGACAGGCTTCGCGATTCCCCGGACGGCGGGCTCAACCATTTCTGCGCTGCGTTCAGGATATTTTTCCCGCACGCGGATCCGCACCTGCGCCGCTTGGCCGATGAATGGACCCAGGCGCATGGCGCCCCGAAACCGTAGAGACGTACGGGCCGCACGTCTCTACGGTTTCGGGGACCGTTGGATCAGGGAAGCCATTTCCTGTAAAACGCGATCTGGTTCCCGCCCATGATCTTCCCGATCTCCGTATCGGAAAACCCCTCTTTCATGAGCGCCTCCGTGAGGAGCGCCATGCCCGAAGACTCGAAGGGCATGGGCACGCTGCCGTCGGAATCGGAACCCAGTCCGACATGATCGATCCCCGCGACTTTCACGGCGTACCTGATCGCGCGTACCGTCGCGTCCAGGCTCGTGATCGGGCCGACCGCCTCCTCCCAGAAACCGATCCCGATAAGCCCTCCCTTCGCGGATATGCGCCGTAACTGGTCATCGGAAAGATTGCGGTTATTGTTGACCGTTCCTTTTACGCCGGTATGCGAGACTATGGGCGGACGCGTCGAAAGCGCGAGCACGTCATCGATCGTCTTTGAAGAGGAATGCGCAAGGTCTATGATCATTTTCTTTTGATCGGCGATCCGGAGCATTTCCTTTCCCTTTTCGGTGAGCCCGCCTTTGGTCATGCCGTGCATGGAGCCCGCCATCTCGTTGTCGAAGAAATGGGTAAGTCCCACGACCCGGTAGCCCGCGTCAAAGATGGCCGCGATGTTCCCCGGATCGCCTTCCAGTACCTGCGTTCCCTCGATTCCCAGCACCCCGGCGACGATGTCCGTTTCGCGTGCGCGGCGCTCCAGGAATTTTGCGAGCCCATCCGCGCTCGTAATCACGGAAAGCCTTCCCCCTGAATCCCGGGCGAGGTCGTTCAGCTTGCGTGCCTGGTAAAGGGCGCGTGCCTTAAGGCTGAACCACGCGGAGACCGGCCAGAGTTCGGCGACGGCCAAGATGGTGATATTGTCGGTGGAGCCGTCGTTGTGGTCGATGTTCATCCCCCGGGGGGTCTTCGTGACGGCCATGAAGTTCTGGAGCGCGATATTGCCTTCCTGCATACGCGGCACGTCGATATAACCGCGGGTGTTTCGCACCAGGAGGTTGCGGTTCCACATGAGGGAATCGTTGTGCATGTCGGCGACCAGTATCCGCTTGTGAAGCCCCGCGGCGGCCGGGGAGACCTTGTAGGGCCCCTTCGTGTAGCCATAGTTCCATTTACCGTCCAGATCGGCGGGAAGATAAATGAAGAACACGAGAATGAACAGCGCGATCACCACGCCCAGGCCGATAAGCACTTTTCGCATATTGTTTCCTCCAGGTTCAGATTTTTCAGGTGTGACAGGCCGCCCCAAACGCACCGATACCGCGCGGTCAATGCATGGTTGAATGAGTGCAACGGGGAAGACGGATGCCTCCAAGACTATATTCCGCGGCGGGATCGCTGTCAAACAATATAACGGTCACCGCATGCTTTCCGGTTGGCAGGCGAAAGCAGCGGGGCGCCGATGCGTGCGGTCCCGCCGGGGACTTTCCGCCACGCGTCGTTATTTCCCGGTTCCCCTCCGGGGGAACACCTCGCAGTACACGCCGATCGCGTCCATGCACGCGGGCCATCCGGCGTACCCGTGCATCTGGAAGATTACCTCCTCCATCTCGCCCCTCGTGGCGCCGATACGCTCGGCGGCCGGAAGCAATGCGCGGAGGATGCGCGCATTTCCCGTGACGGTACATGAGGCAACCAGGATGAGCGCGCGTGTCCGGTCGTCCAGGCGCGGGCGCGCGAATACGCGGCCGAAGATCGATGCTACCAGGAAGTCCGCGGAGGCCGGGTGGAAAATCCGCACGCCGTCCACAAGCCCCGTGAAGGCGTCGCCGAAAAGGGCGCGTCCCCGGTGCAGGCCGGTCTCCTCGACCTTTCCCTCGTGCGCGTGGTAGGGGTCGGTTTCGGGCGCGATCTTGAGCCCGGTCAGGGTTTCGTTGAAGGCCTTGAATGCGTTGATGGTCCGCGGAATTCCCGCGGTGAATATAGTGATCAGGAGCGCCTCGCGGATATCCTGTTGCGACCAACCCAGGTTGAGCGAACCCCTGAAATAGACCGTCATTTCGGGGGCCAGGCCCATGGACGCCAGCGCGCAGAGGGTGCACAACTGCCGCGTCTTCGTGTCGAGCGCGGATCGCGCGTAGGTCTCGCCGAAAAAAGAAACGATGTGCTCGGTCAGGCCCGGGTCGTAGGAATCGATAAGGCCCTTGAGCAGGCCTCCGTAGCCCTCTCCCCAGATGGATTCCGCGACCCGTTCGCCGGGGCGCAGTGCTTCCTGTTTTTCCGTCATGATGTCCCTCCCGCTCCGCTCAGGAATGGCTCTTCGTATGCAGGGGTCGGTATGCAAGGCAATGATGCGAGCCGTAGTTCGAAATAATGATACGGTCCGGAAGGCCATATGTCAAGTGCGCCGTGCTACCATCGGAATCCTACGGAATGGGAGATGTGGGGATTGAAGAGATGGAAGCATGATCTCGACAATCTGTAACGCATAACGCGTATCGGCGGAAGCGCGCTCAGGGCTGCCCGGCGATCTCGGCGATTCCGCCTATGTCCATGATGAGAAACCGCGCGGGGTCGAGCCCGCGCTTCACGATCTCACGGCGCAGGTCGAGCGCGGGGTAGCCCGGCGGCTCCTCTCCCAGGTGAAACGTTCCCCACTGGGTCGGGATAAAATATCGGGCCCCCAGATCCGTAAAGGCGTCCAGGGATTCGCGCACGTCCATGTGGGCGTAATGCATAAACCACCGCGGGTTGTACGCGGTCGTGGGCATGAGCGCGTAGTCGATCCCCGGGAACCTGCGGCCGATCTCGCGGAAGCCGATATAGTATCCGCTGTCGCCCGCGAAGTACACCGTCCTGTGTCCCGCGCGGATGAGGAAGCTCCCCCAGAGCGCCTTGTTGCGGCCTTCAAGGATTCGCCGCGACCAGTGCTGCGCGGGGATGCAGGTCACCGCGGCGCCGCCCGCGCTTTTCGTCTCCTCCCACCAGTCGAGCTCGGCCACCTCGCTCCACCCCGCGTCCCGGATTATCGCGCCGATCCCCCGCGGCACGAAAAAGCGCGTTCCCTGCGGAAGCGCCTTGATGCTCGGCATGTCGAGGTGGTCGTAGTGATTGTGCGAGATCACGACGTTGAGCGGGGCCCCCAGGTTCGCGAGGTCCGCAAGCGAAAGCGCCGGCGGCGTGACGCGCACGGGAAGGATGATGCGGTCTGAAAAAACGGGATCGGTGATCCAGTATTCACCGTTCAGGCGCATGAGGAAGGTGGCGTGCCCCACCCAGAGGATGAAGTCGCTGCCGTTAAGCGACGCGATCCGTTCCGGGGCGCCGGGTATTACCGCGGGAAGGTAGCCGCGCTCCTCGTCGGTGTACGGCGCTTTTTTCCCGAAGAGCCTCCACACGAGAAACTGGAAGAAGCCCCGGTCCTCCATTTCCATCCACGGGTTGAAATATTCGCCGTCCGCGAAATGAGGCGACGTGAGCGTCGCGGGGTCCTCGGCCTCGACGCGGGCGCGCCATTCCTTTTCCTCGAAGGACGCGCCGCCGGAGGCGCATCCGACAAAAACCAACACCGCGATCACGACCGCTGCACGGATGATCATGGGAACCTCCATGGAAGTGGAACAAATTCAATATATCAATTAACCGGAATTCTACACGCCCGGCAACCCGAAATCGAAAAATTGCGCCTGGCCGCTCTTGTCAAACGGAAGGGGAGAAGTGGAGATGGAAGAGATGGGGGGGATAAAAGAAGTTAAGCAGGGGGGCGCGCATGACACTGGCGCTGATTTCTCCTACCGCGGCCTTTTTTCCAGAACATCCTTTAATGGCCTGGTTTTGATCTCCTCTTCGACGATCAGGTCAAGAACATCTTCCCGCACCGGGTATGCATATTTTTTCCCATTAATATAAATCGATGGTGTCGAGCGTATTCCATAGTTAGCCGCTTCGGATACATGGAACGCCAGCAGCGTTTCAAGCGCGGGATCGCCCATGTCCCGGTCGAACGCGTTCAAGTCAAGCGAAGCCGCCGTGGCGATGTCGCGCGCCCCGGCGTATGCCCTGCCGGAAAATGCCGCATCGTAATATTCCCTGAATCTCCCCTGCCGCGACGCCGCGAACGAGCCCAGTGCTATCTCGCAGGCGCCTGGATGTATCCGGGTTTTTATCGACGGGTTGCATGCGCTGTCGAGGGGAAGGTTGAAGAAGGTGAGCCTCACCTTCCCCTGCCGGGAGCTCGCGTACTTCTCGAGCAGAAGGCCGGAACGCGCGCACGCGGGGCAGAGAAAGTCCGAGAACTCCACGATTTCGACGGGGGCGTCCGTATTCCCGGAAACGGGTAACGGTACGGCGCCGAATTTAACCGCGCGGCCGTGAAACACCGATGCCGCCGCCGAGACCGGGTTGCCGATCCCCCGCCCCGCGGAAGATCCCGGCCCGCCGATAAGGTATTCAAAGGACAGGGTCATTCCCAGAGAGACGATGACGACGGCGGCGATCACGATGATCCGATTCAGCCTGTTCGAGGAGAATACGCCTTTAATAATGTTAATTTCTTTCCATGCAAAATCAGCCGGATTGCCGCTCTCCTTTCCGAAAAGACGGTAATAAACGACCAGCGAGGACCATGAGCAAAAGTACGTCACCACGCAAAGCGTGCAGATCCCATGGATAACGCCAATACTCACTACGAGCAGGAACACTGCGGCAATGGATCCAATCGAGGTGAACGCGAAGAACAGTGCCCTTGGTCCGGGCCAGGCGGTCTCGTCCCGCACCGCTACGAAGAGCGCGAGGATCATAATCAAGGTAAAATAGAATATCCCCGCGCCCGCGAGAGGGAATCCCCCTATCGACGAATACCGCGATTCCGATACCCTTGCACAACTTATGTATCCCGTGTCGGGGCCGCATAGGCTTTCCGAAGCTATGCTGAGCGATTGGGCTAAAGGGCCGTGCCCGGTTCCGGTACGCGTATGATGGTGTGAAAGGAGCATGAGCGAAGAAACCAGGCCGATACACGCGATGCCGGTCAATGCGGAGGTCAGTGCTCTTCGTCTATCGATCATGCTATGTCCCCTTAGAATAAATTATCCCATTATGTTCATATTAATTTACACTGTTGTGAAGCAATTTCCGAACAAAATTCAAGTTTTATCTGAAAATATTATAAGTCGCAGTATGCTATAGGGGGCTAGGGAACCGGTGAGTGAATGTCAACGGATATTTGAATAGATGGGCGAATGACTGATCACATTCCATGATTCGATCCCATTGTTCAAGGAGAAAGGGAATGAGGTTAAGTTCAAAACAATTCATTTCTACGATAGGCGCGATTATCATCGCTTCTCTCGCGGTTAACACGGCATGCGGTGGCGGGGGCGGAGGGGGAGGCAAGGGCGGAAAGACCCTGCGCCGGATCGAAGTCACCCCTGTGAATACGTCACTCGCCAACGGCACCAACCAGCAGCTCGTCGTAAATGCGATTTATTCTGACAACACGATGCCGGAGATTACCGCCGAGGTCATGTGGGAGGTGGATAATCCCGATAACGCGTATGTAACGGCGACCGGCGAGTTCCGCTCCATCAGGAAAACCGATCCCCAGACCGTAACGGTAACGGCGACCTACCTTGCCAAGACGGCGGCCGCAACCATAACAATCACCGATAAGGAAGTCGTCAGCATTGAGATAAGCCCGCTTACGAAGACGATCCCGGCCGGTACCGATCTCCAGTTACGGGCAATAGCCATCTTCACCGATAAAACGACCCAGGATATTACGACATCCGCCGAATGGTCCGACGAGGCTTTGGCGAGCTTTGCGTCGGTCAATAATGACGCAAATAAAGGCAAAGTGCACGGAGATGCGGAAGGGGCCGAGCAGATTACCGCAGTGTATGGAGGCAAATCCGCCGGAGCGGCGATTACCGTCTCTACAGCAACGCTTTCCGCGCTCATTGTTTCACCCGTCAACAAGACAATCGCGCTTGGTACAAAGCTGAAATATACCGCTACAGCGTATTTCTCGGATAACACCAGGATGGATGTCACCAGCGTGGCGACATGGACGCTCCCGGTTGACGGTACCGGCGGCGCGACCGTTGTCGAAGGGAATTTTGCCACCACCATAGCCGATCCCGTCTGCATCGCGGGAACAGTATCCGTTAAGGCTGAATATACCGCCGGGGTTTTAAAAGCGGCGACCACCGGTCTTGAGGTTTCAAACGCGGCTCTTGAGTCAATCCAGATCACGCCTGACAATCCCATATCATACGGGACATCTCAGCAGTTCACCGCAACGGGGTATTATACCGGGGGAGCGACCCAGGACATTACATCAGCCGTGGAATGGTCTTCGGGGAACGCGGGCATCGCGACAATCAGCAATGCCGCGGGACAGAACGGCCTGGCGACATCAGTCGGGCCCGGTACCACGAATATTACCGCCGTGTTCGGCCTGGTGGAGGCGACGACCTCGCTCGAGGTCAAGCTGACCACCCTGCAGTCCATCGCCGTCGTCCCGGCGGGAACTTCCGAGAATATCGGCACCGTGAAACAGTTCAGGGCAAACGGGACTTATTCCGACGGCACGGTGCAGGAATTGACCACCCAGGTAATCTGGAGAAGCGGCGATAACACGATCGCCCAGGTAAGCAACGCCAAGGGTTCGAAGGGCGTCGTCACCGCGATCGCCAGTGGAACGGCCGCCATATCGGCATCCCGGGATTACGTGCAGGGCTCGACCGGCTTTGCCGTGAACATTCCGGAAACGGCAAAGCCCGGCGTCAATCCTGTGGCGGCATTGCTTTCGGGCAACAGGGTGCTCGTCCGGTTCTCGGAATCCATGGATATCGTCACCGCCACGGAGCCGGCCAATTACATCATCGCGGAAAACGTCACGGGCGGTTGCGGCGATGATACCAACTTCAATGCGGGCGACCAGACGGCTGATTTTGCGATAAGCTCGGTTTCGGCGCAATCCCTGACAGAGTTCATCATCCAGCTTAATGCCGGTACACAGGCTAAGACGTACAAAGTGGTCGTCAGCAAGGCGCTCAAGGACCTGGCGGGCAACACCCTGGACTGTGAAAACCTGGCGACCTTCCAGGGTCTCGATACCGTGCCGCCGTACCTGCTGGGAGCGATCAACAACACCCCGCAGACCCTCATCGTGCGTTTCTCGGAAGATATGACGCAGGGAGGAACGACCGACTCGGCCGATAACAAGGACAATTATACGCTGACGAAGACCTCGGGGAACACCGACGTTCCGTCCATTTCCTCCGTGGATAAAATTAATGATTATACGTTCCAGCTGAACCTGGATACGTCTACGTACCCGATCGAGTCGGTGCAGTACAGGATCGCTGTCGCGCCGACAGTCACCGACAAGGCGATCCCGACAGCGAACCAACTGGCCGAGCCCCTGACCCTCACGTTTCTGGGAAATGAACAGCTGAAGGTGGTGCTCGCGGAAGCGGAATCGAAAACATCGGTTGTACTGACCTTCAACAAGCCGGTCCACGCGCTGTCGGCGGCGTGCGCCACCAACAGCGACTGTGCTAAGCTTTACAAGATACTTCCCTCGCTCGGCGACATCACCCTGGCCACGGTTCACGAAAACAGGGTCACGGTGACGCACCAGGATGAGCAGGACGGCGGCAACTACAGCATCATTTGCGCGAACGGCTTGAGCGGGGACCAGTTCGATAACGCCGCGGGCGAAAGCATCAAGTTTAAAACATCCACGAATCCGGATCCGGAAACGTTCCAGAATCTCCAGGCGGCGCCCAGGGACCGCGCTTCATTCACCGGCATGGGCACGCCCATCACCACCCCGGGAGACGGCGCGCAATTCGAGGATCCGTTCGGAGACCTGACGGCCACCGGCTTCAGCTTCGTCTACAACGGGAAGGTATACGTCGGGCCGAACGCGGGCAACGCCGCACTCGTCCGGTTCGATCCCAACGGGAGGAACCTCATCCAGGTGAATTTCGACACGCGGTCCTGGAACGGTTCGACCCTTCAATGGGATTATTATACTCCCGATGCCAACCGCTATGACTTCGGTCATGAGACCGCCGATGTAAACGGGGGACCGGACCTGGTGGATGGTGTAGGATATTTCACCGCCGTCACTATCAACAGCCTCCAATACTTAGTCGCGGGCGTTCAGGAGATTTCAGGGGCAAACCCCAAGCTGAACCAGCTCTTCCTTTCGAAGCAATACGGTACGACGCTTGAATTTTTCAGGTGCGGTCTGACGGCGCCCGCCAACGTGAGCAGCACCTCGGCGGTGTACGGTTATGGCGGCAAGCTCTACGTCGGCATGGCCTCGTCCGCATCGGCCCAGAAGCCGGGGTTCAACGTGATCGCGGTTACCGATGAAAGCTACGGTGAAAGCTGTGGTACGGCGCTCGCGTTCGGGAAAGATTTGCCGGGTATCAAGGGATCGGGCACGGCAAGGACCGTAATCGGTATCGATGTAATCACATCGATACACGACGGGTCCAATGATTACCTGGTGGTCGCGAACAGCAATGCGTTCGACATCGCGTTGATCGACACCGTGAACGGTTACCCGGATGGTGCCGGTGATTTTACGAACGTCCAGACATCGTTATGGAACAGGTCGGGGACCACGAATACAAGGGTGTACAACAAAATTACCACGTTGCAGCCATGGGAACGGGGTATCCCGGCGGTGGTGCAATACGATGGCACCGTGTACGTGGCGAGGAATCGCTGCACCCTCGCGTCAGCCTCGGACACCGCCCTCTGCTCAACGGCGCTTACCCCGGAGCTCTGGAAGGGGACCTACAGCGGCGACCCGACAGTGTCCGCCAACTGGATATGGACCCAGGTGTTCGACGCGGCTTCGTTTAATGCGTCAATAGACGCGATAAGTCTCCTGATGGTGAGCGGGGGAAGGCTCTACATCGGGATGGATTCGGCTTCGCAGGGGGCGCACCTTGTCTATGCCGACCTTGCTGCCGGTTCGCCGGGCGCCGCGGGTGATTTCACGCAACTGGGACGGGCGGACAATCCGGCCTGCGGATTCGGCGACAGCAAGGCATTCGGAAAGGATTGCAGCGCCCATAGGTTTTTCTCGGGCGCACACGTGGAATACTCCGGGAGTCATTACCTGTACATGTCGGCCGGAAACGGAACTGGTTCCCTGAGGGTCTTCAAGCAGGTGGATTGATGCTTTTTTGTCAAAGCGCTCTTTAGAGCGAATACAGATATTTGTTGATCGAAACCTGGTCCAATGGTATTCTTCAGGGGACGGGGGTCGATATGCGTACACACCTTATGGTCGCGCTTTTTGCAGCCGCCGCGCTTTTCGCTTCGCCCGCCGCCGGAGCGGAGCCGGCACGCTATCTCTTCGCGCCCGACGGCGCGAACTTCCTGGTGTACGGCGCGGGCGGGGGAAAACAGTTCATCATCAACCAGCCGAAGCTCACGCAGTGGCGGCTTCAGAAAGATTTCGCGGGACTCTCGTCCGGCAAGAGGATCGTTACCGCGGGCGACGACCCGGCGGGGCTCGCCGTGGCCGAGAAAATGGATTCCCTCATCCGGGGGCTTAAGCAGGAATCGATGAACGCCGAGGACATGCGCAACTACGTGAATTTCCTGGAATCGGCGCTGGGCGCAGACCAGGAGCTGATCACGCGCATCCGGGAGCTCGCGCTGCGCGCCTCCTCGGGGATTCTGGGCCCCGACGACCGCGCACTCATCCAGGCCGAGGTGCGGGAGGTGCTGGCGCAGATAGACATGAATGCGGAATTCACGCAGTTCAATAAAAAGAACGTCATGAAGGAGATCACCGCCGCCTTCCTGGGAATCGCCGCGGCCGACGTCGCAAGGGACGCACCCGGCGCGATCGGCATGGCCGATACGGCCCTCAAGAAAATCCAGGTGATGCGCACGGGCGCCGGCGTGAAGGCGAACGTGCTCACCCTGCAGATCGAGGGAAAGAGTCTCTACATCCTGAACATGGGTGAGGCCGAGAGCAGGCTGCGCGACCTTGACATGGCCGAAGGGGTGTCCTCGCTCATGAAAAACTCCGTGCTGCTCAAGACGCAGTACGGGGTGCTCATGCTTCCGAAATAAATATGCATGCGTAAGAAAGGCGCCTGTGGATGAAGCGCAGTTTCGGATTTCCACGGAAAGGGAGAGTGGATATCCGGCTTCTTCCCTGATCGCGGCTCGATCGGAACACGGATAATTAATTGACTTTTTGCAGTAACGCTGTACCGTTCAGGAAACGGTATTTTCTGGAAATAAATAATGGAGCCATGACCAGCCATGAAAGAATACCTTAAACTCATCGGATTTTTCAGCGGCTTCAAAGACGACGAGCTGGACGAGGTAAGCAGCATCGCCGAGGTGATCTCGGCGCGGGACATGGAAATGATCATCAGGGAAAACGAGCATCCCAAGGGGCTCTACTTCATCGTGAACGGCGAATTCGACGTGGTGAAGAGCATGGGCGGCAATAAATACAAGCGCCTCCAGCGTCTCGACCGGGGAGATTTTTTCGGCGAGATGTCCATCCTGAACGACGAGACGCACTCGGCCTCGGTTGTGTGCCGCAAGAAGGGAACCCTGCTGTTCATCTCAAAGGAGGCCTTCGGCGAAATGAGCGAAAGCGATACGCGCTTCTCGTTAAAGATAATGAAGGAGCTCGCTTCAATCCTGGCACAGCGGCTCAGGCACATGAATTTAAAGTACGGAATGTCCGTGGCCCAGCTCGAATCGAAATAACGATTTGCCGGGCCGCCCCCGCCGTACCCCTCGCACGGATTTCGCGTGCACCGTGCCCTGGAGAGCTGTTCGATGGTTCGGCCCGGGCTCCGGTCCTGAATGGACACGCAGCCCCGGATGCCGGGTAAGGCTTCAGGATTCGGAAATCTCTTTTAATTTTTTCAACGCCTTCGGCCACATCTCG
The DNA here is from genome assembly GCA_004297825.1 of Spirochaetota bacterium. Lineage (NCBI taxonomy): Bacteria > Pseudomonadati > Spirochaetota > Spirochaetota bacterium. The sequence continues at coordinate 13,827 of SCSX01000058.1, read as the reverse complement.
TTAAACATATCCTGGTAGCTGTCGTCGATATCAATATCGACAACGAAGCTTGTAGTGCCCCCGGATTCGCTCAACGTATAGTTTTCATATGCGGGCGCCCATTTCACGGCCTCATCGCTCGTGGTGTCCTCCACGCCGTTCTTTATGACGCCAAGATGGCGAATCGAAATAAACTCATGCAGCCTGCTTTCCGCGATCTCGCTGCTCATGCCGTCGAGCTGGCCTTCGCTGTTTTTCGCAAGGAATCGTATCTTGTCGCCCTTGTTCCAGCCTCCGTCAAAGTATGAACCGGGAAAAAATACGGAGGTCCATTCCCGGTACGGCTGGTCGTTTACGACGGCTTCCCAGACCTTTTTCCTGGGGGCGTTTATCGAAATTTCAAATCGCAGTTTTTTCATGTTTGGTTTTCCTCTTTAAAAGTTTCTCGCAATGGCGTGTGCGTATCGGAACCCTTGCCTGTAAGATAACGATGGGCTCCCGCATTTTCGAGGTGGTTTCAACGGAATTTATCTGTCCGCCCGCCGAATTCTTCTATACTATTGAGTCATGTCTAATGAACGCGGGGTGACGGCTATGCGGTTGAAGGATAAACGTGTCGCGATATTCCTGGAAGAAGGATTCGAAGACCTTGAGTTCTGGGTCACGGTCATGAGGCTTCGCGAGGAGGGAGCCCGGACGGTCATCGTGGGAGTTGAAGCGCACAAGACGGTGCGCGGGAAAAACGGCCTCACCGCCACGAGCGAAACCGCTGCATCCGCCTTGAGCGCCGATGACTTCGACGCGGTCGTGGTTCCGGGCGGCTGGGCCCCGGACAAGCTCCGCCGTTATCCCGCGGTCACCGGGCTCGTGCGCCGTGCCAACGAACAGGGAAAGATCATCGGCCTCATCTGCCACGCGGGGCTCGTGGGCATCTCGGCCGGCATCGTCAGGGGCGGGCGCGCGACGGGAAGCGCCGGGATAAGGGACGATCTCGTCAACGCCGGCGCAACCTGGGTCGACGAGCCCGCGTTTCGGGACGGGAACATCGTCTGGGGAAGGGTCGTGGAGGACATTCCGGCGTTCTGCCGCGAGCTCGTCCGGGCGATCGAAGGGGTTTGAAGACGATCGCGCAACGTCCCGGCAAAACCCCGGTTCCCCCCTCACCGAGGGGCAGGCCGTAGTGCACCTTTTTTTCATGTCCGATATTTCCTCTTACTAAAAGGTCCTCCCGCGCGTATAGAAATCGGAAGGAACGGGGATGCCGCTGCACGGCGCCCCGTTCCCCGTATACGCTAAATGGCGAGGGACCCTCATGTTCACACTCACCGAGGACACCATCAGGAACATCATTGCGCACTCGCCCATCGAGTTCGCGCGCGGGGAGGGGATGTACAGGCTGGGACAGTACAGGATTGCGCGCGCGGACCGGGTTGCGAATGAATATGCCTACGTGGTCGGAGGGGAGTTCTGCGATTACGACGTAATGCTGTCCCTGCGGGACGCGGGCGGGCTGGGCCTGAACCTGCAGGGCGCCGATTGCGTCATCAATATCGAACCGCCCTGGAACCCCGCGAAGCTTAACCAGCGGATCGGCAGGCTCGTGCGGATCGGGCAGAAAAGCGCATCGGTCACCGTGATTGACCTGATCGCGAGGGACTCCATCGAGGAGAGAATATGGGTGGGGAGCCGGCACTCCCGGAACGGAATCCCGCACCCGTCGAAGAAATTTCCGTATCGACGCCCCATTTCCTGAATCCGCGTGTCTTCTCGCGGGGCCGATAATTTACGTGGATACACCTTTACCCGAAATTCTAAAGAACGTTATTTTTGATCGAGAAGGGAATGGGGAGGTGAAGATTGAAGAGATCATGGTTTAATATCACATATGGTATAAATGGCGGGTTGTATTGATGATGTCCGGTGCCACTTTAACAGACAGACAACACATAATCAATCTCGTAGAGGCATCCTTTGCTTGAAGGTAAAAAACTCTGTGCCTGACGCCTAACGATTTCGGTATATTTGGGTTTTTGAATTAATCGGGCCTTTGGGAATACATTCTTGACGGACTTAATAAATTGAATTGTCATCTCCTCTTCATTGAGTCCAATTGCACCTAATCGAACAATGATTTTCGCATTTTCTTTGAGCAAAGGCACAAGTCCAGCCCAAGAGTCTTCTATGAATTTCCAATATTTATTCGCTACTTCATAACGATCATCTCTGGATATCTTCCCATAGGTTGGATAGGGCGGTCCTCCTAAAAACCAGAGTCGTAGCCATTGGTCTTCTTCATATCGAGTAACATTTAGATACGGCGGAGAGGTAATAACTAGTTCCACTTTTCCCCACTGACTTCGGAAAACAGAAGATACTTTGCGTGAATCTGCAAGCCGTACCATACCTTTAGAATTAGCTTGAATATCCATCAACCGATACTCGGCTTTTTGCTGAAGCATTGCAAAGACACGGCGTTTTTTCGGAAATAATTCATGTTTTCCCCAATATTGTAAAGAGTAATTAGGCTTAAGGCAAATTGTGCGTGGCATTTGGTTGCTGAAATAAGCGGTGGAACGACCCATTTCTCCATGAAGGGAGCCGATAACTAGAGCTGCTATGAATCTATCAATTTTATTATTCTTCCAATCTAAAGTATGTCGTAAAAATAGTAATTCTTTCAATGTGGTGTGATAGAATGCGCGTCGAAAAAATGGAGGCAACAATAGCCGATACTTCTCATTTTGAACTATAACAGAATTTTGGTAAATCTTTTCCACCTCCCTGAGGCGCGAAATTATACTATTAAGTTTTGGTCGCTCGGCTTTCGCTCGTGAAACACAATATGCGACTGGATTTATATCTGACCCGGCTGCATTTCTGCCCAAAAGCAGGGATTCTAAAATTGTAGTTCCGCGACCGCAAAAAGGATCAAAAACTAAATCGCCGGTATTGGTGTATGCTTCAACATATTCCCTGACAAAACTCTCGGGGAACATGGCAAAATAGGGACAAATGGCATGAAGCGGTAATCTGCGCGCATTCATGACCTTATCCTCTTTAACATTTTCTCGCACCACTTTAAATTATTCCCAATTGTGGTATGGTTAAACTCGTCTGCTGTAGCCCAATAAGCAATACGGCACCGATCGAAAAACAATTTTGCTGAAATGGCGCGATGCTCAAATATCTCGGGAGATACTCTGTGGGGAATAAAAAAAGATTTAACAATGGGACTTTTATCTCCATCAAGCCATTGGCTGCAAAAATCATTTGGCTGAAGCTCGTTTATTTTCTCATTCCAGTTCTCACCTGAAGCACAATGACCAAATAAAATAAGCTTTCCAATAAGTTGATCAGGAAAAGATTTCCATGCGATTACATCCAACCCGCCATCCTTCGTTCTAAGTGTATTGGTGCGGCGTGAGACAGTCCATTCGCCTACTTGTCCGCAAACATGTTTCAAAGCTTGAAGAAAACCGCTGGGCAAAGTATCTCGAGGAAAACCGAATCTCAGCGAATCACCACCGATGTAGTGTTTAGCGGCTATGCAAGATAATTGCTCAAACATTACCTCATGACGAAATCCTTTAACGCTCTTTTTTGAATTATCGCAATATGAAAGGAGAAGACAAAATATATAAGGCGAAAAACATTTCCAATTATTTCTGACTTTAAGTAATGTCCCCGAGAAAGAAAATGGGTAGCTATCTTTTGACGATGTCACACGTCTATTTAATTCACGCATGGTATCATTGCACAGAGTATCAAGATTTTCAACACCCAGGCGATTTAGCACTCTTTGTAGGTCACCATGGCTCGAATTACCATCAGCCGCCGTGAGTGCAATTAACTCAAGCCAATCTGCTAAAATAATTGGGTCTGTTATATCTGAGGGTAGGGGAATGCTTTTTGACATTATTACTCTTTAATAATTTTGTGCATCTCATCGGATATGCTGTTGGCAACATTAAGTATGCCTTCCATGAGCTGCAACATTTCTTTATCACCCTTGTATCCAGTGGTGATGGTTGCCTTGGCTTCTTGAAGCGCGTCTTTCGCTTTTACCAAAGCTTCCTGAAAACGTCGAGCATCTCCTAGACTTATCTCATAGGCACGTTGAAGACTGATGCCGGAACGCAGGGCATAGAGCGCCTGTTTATTGCTGATTGCATGACGGAGATATCCAAGATGAGGATTTTGTTTTTCGACGACCGGTGATTTACCTTCACTTCTACTTCCAAATAACCAGACCATAAGTTCTTGGAGCTGTTTTAGATGAACCTTGGGCACGGGATTATCTTTTAGTGAGCGTTCAGCGTCTATGCCCAAGAAATGCTGAAATTCCTTTTGATCAGCTGCAGTATAAAGATGTGAAAAGTAAAAACGGTTTGCAATTCGGTCATTGCGATCAAACTCGGTCATTCCTTCGGCTTGTTCTAGAAGAACATAACCTCGATAAATACGGCTTACTGTACTGTGCTGATCACCTATTTTACGGGCAATTTCATTCAGTGGGACATTCCATTCTCGGCGAACTTTTACAATATAGGCGGCTTTACTGAATGAATCCCACTCTTTAGGACCATTGACATGCCGAAAACCGAAATATTCCCAAAGTGATTTTTTATCAGTATAAACAGATACAGGCAATTGTTCGAGTGCCTTTCGCTGCTGTATATTTATTTTTGGAAGGTCAGTGGCTTTTGTTAGACGACGTAGATCGGCATTTATCAATAGTTTAACAGCTGCTAACCGTCGATTTCCCTCAACGACGACGTATTTTTGCTTGATTTGGGATTTTTCGATTGGCAGCAGCGGAACAACAAAAAGTGGCTCCTCCTCGAAGTACCCGTTTGCAGCAATAGATAATGCAACCTCGTCCACAGCCATTTCATCCCAAAGGACACGAAGTAGATCATCTTGCGTCTTTTTTACTCCAATTGCACTTAATCGAGGATTTTCATCATCAAACAGGAGGCGATCAACGTGAATTGAATTTATTATTAATGCTTTAGGTTCTTGCATAGCCATTATATTGTATTATCCTAATTATAAATACAACCACATTATTCCTAACTTACAGGAATCAGGATTCTGTATATATTTACTTTTGTCAATATATTTGCTAATTAAGGAAAACAATACATTGTTAGCCACATAATATGGGATGCAATTATATATTACATAAAAGAAAAAGTTAATAGTTAAAATTGAAAAAATGAGGTATGAAAAAGTTAGGTTTTTGATTGACGAATGGGAATCGAATTCTATCCCCTGAACCCCCGATTGCTGGGCGCCAATTCGACCTTCTCTATTTACAGTTTATTAGTATAATGAGCAGGTCTTGCCGAAAACAGCTTGTCATTCGACATGGCGCGGATATAATTAGGAACAAGATCAACCGTTGAGAAATGCTCACAGTAACCGGTTATCGTTTCCCTTGTTTCGAGTTGAGGAGAACCACAATGAAACATTTACCAATCATGACAACCCTCATCGCCGCGGCAGCACTCTTAGCCTGTTCCAGGCCGCCGGTCGAACCCGCGAAAGCAACGGACGGCGCGCAATCGATGCCGAAGCAGCTTATAGGCAGCGCGTTCCCCGGACTGGAACTGGACGCCTTCCACAAGGGCGCGCTCAAAAAAGTAAAGCTCGCCGATTTCCGGGGGAAATGGCTCGTCGTCATATTTTATCCCGCCGATTTCTCGTTCGTGTGTCCCACCGAGCTCAGGGAGATGGCCGATTCCTATGACCAGTTCCGCAAGGCGGGCGCGGAGGTCGTCAGCGTGAGTACCGACTCCGTCTACGCGCACCGCGCCTGGGCCGAACAGAACGAAGACATTAAAAAGATCGCCTATCCCATGCTCTCGGACCAGGCGGGAAGACTGTCGCGCGCGCTGGGTGTATACGCGGAGGACCGGGGTATCGCGATGCGCGCCTCGTTCGTGGTATCGCCCGAGGGCACTATCGTGGCCTGCGAGATGCATGATGAGGCCATCGGAAGGAGCGCGGCCGAGCTCCTGCGCAAGCTCGAGGCCGCTGTCGCGGTAAGGGAGAGCGACGGCGGGTTTTGCCCTGCGAGCTGGCGCCCGGGGCAGAAAATGGTAAAACCGAAATAGAACTTTAAAACGCTTCGCCCAGCGTAACGTACACCCCGGTAAACCCGGGGCTGCGTCCCACGTCCACACGGATGTTCATCCTTTCCATCTGGTTTATGCTCGCGCGCAGTCCCCCGCCGTAGGCGTACCTGATCCCGTCCACGGTGAACCGGTTGAGCGTGGGCGAAACCTCGCCCGCCCCCGCGAACCCGACGAGGCCCAGCCTCCAGAACAGGGGCATGCGGTATTCCGCCTGGGCGGTGAGCAGGTCCTCGTCGCGGTAGCGCCCCTCGTAATAACCGCGCATGATTCGCTTGCCGCCCAGGAGCGCCATCATCTCGAAGGGCGGCTTGCCGGATATGATCACCCCGTAACCCTGGAGGGCGAGCACGTGATTCCACCACAGGGGAAAGAACTGCCTTATGTCGAGCGTCCATTTGACGAAGTTATAGTCGCTGTTGAATACCGGGTTGAAGGCGGTACAGGTGAGCTGGTAGAGGCCGCCCCTCGTGGTGTAGCGGTCGTGGTCGCGCACGTCGAAATTGACCGAAAAGCCCAATCCCTGCGCCGCGGCCTCCCTGGTCCCGCGGACGCCGCCTTGGTCTATGATGCCGCCCTCTTCAAACTCGCTTATGCGGTTGTGTTCGTAATGGTAGATAAGACCCAGGTAGAGTTTGTGGGCGACTTCGCGCTGGAGATCGCTGCGCACGCGCAGGGTATTTTCGGTATACTTTTCCATCTGGCCGGCGCGCGTATCGTTGCCCACTCCCCAGAACTGGTTGGGGTATTTCTGGTATTCTATGGATCCTAAAAGGTGGTATCGTTCATAGTCCAGGTAGAACTCGGGGAAAAGCTCCCAGATAATCTGCCTTTTTTCCGTGTAGGTAAGGGTCGTCGCGACCGACGAGGGGCGAAGGTGCAGGGGCAGGTTGTTTTCCTCGTCGACCTTGTCGTCGTCGGTGCGGAAATAGGTGATGAATGCGCCCCCACCCGCGAAACTGGTTTCGGGCTTGTAGTAGGCGACGGGAATAACCAGGAATCCGTTCCGGTCGATGACGGCGAGCTTCTTTTTCGCCTCCTCATCCTTGAGCGCCTCGCCCGGGGCCTTCTCCTGGGCGGCGGCGAAAGGGCATGGAGACACGACAAATGCGATCGCGCACAGGAGGGGCGCAAGAAAAAACGGCTTGAATTGCATCCTCATTATTTTGTATCGGTCCGGGATAAGCGCGTGTAGTGTGCGCCCGGCTGCAAAAAATAAGCAAGCAGGAAGTTAATAACTTGAAAAAAAAGTAAACGGGACGCAGGCTTCGGGGGGACGCGGCAGAATTATTTCCCGCATCCCCCGAACGATGAATGAAAACGGTAATCGCGTATCTCTGCCACCATGCCGACCGGCATGATTACTTTCTGTCCATGCTCCCCGTGGGCGCGGTGTCCCTCGCCGCGCAGCTCCACGGGTCGGGCTTCGACGTGCACCTCGCGAATTTTTCAAAGGAGGGCGTGCGCGGGGCGCTTCAGAAGATCGAGGAGCTTTCCCCGGACGTGGTGGCGGTTTCACTTTTCACGCACAACAGAATCGATACGCTAAGGCTCCTGAAAGAGGCGAAGAAGCGCGCGCCGCGCCTTGTGACCATTGCGGGGGGAGCGCATGCGACCGCCCTGGCCGATACGCTCATTGCGCGCGCACCGGGCCTCGACTACATCATTTCGGGGGAGGCGGAGAACGCCCTCCCCGCGCTGTTGAAACAGATCGAGGCGGGCAAGGCGCCGCCTCCGGGCGTCTTCCATGGCGAGCGCATCCGCGACCTGGACAAGCTTCCTTCGCCGGGGAGTTATGCCGGGCCCATGTCCGGTGTCGACGTGAACGAGCAGTTCAAGACCGTCATCACCTCCCGCGGCTGTCCCTACGCGTGCACCTTCTGCTGTTCTCCGGGGATGTGGGAGCGCACCGTTCAGTTCCGCGGCGCGGCCCACATACTCCGCGAGATCGAATACCTGTACCGTGAGCGCGGCATCATTTTCTTTTCCATACGGGACGACAACTTCACCCTCCGGAGGGACAGGGTCATCGAATTCTGCCGCGGGCTCCGGGAAAGCGGCATGTACGTCATGTGGAACTGCCAGTCCCGGGTGGATACCGTGGACGAGGAGATGCTCGTCGAGATGAAACTCGCCGGGTGCGAGCAGATCCAGTTCGGCGTGGAGAGCGGCTCCGCGCAGGTGCTGGAGCGTTACCGCAAGGGCATCACCGTGCAGCAGGTCCAGGAGGCGGCGCGCATCGCGCGCCGGGTGGGCCTGTATGTCTTCTACTATCTCATGGCGGGGATGGAGGGCGAGAAGCTCGCCGACGTGCGCAAAACGATCGGCCTCATCCGGCAGACCCTTCCCGGGGACGGCATCGTTTCGCCCGTCGCGCTCTACCCCGGCACATCCATTTACGAGGACCGGAAGCGGGCGGGGGCGATCGACGACGGCATATGGTCCGCGCGCGGGGAATCGGGAATTTTTTTACGCGATGATGCCGACGTCGCGAAATGGATCTCGATGCTCCTCGCCGAGCTGGGCGTGGTACGCGAGCATTCGTGGTACCGCGAGAAGGACTTCAGGCTTCACCGGCGCGTCGCGGGCCCCGAGTGCTGGGTGACCGACATCCTGGAGGGCGACTATTACCGCGACAACGAACGCTTCCAGGAGGCCGAGGCCAGCTACCTGCGCGTGGCGGGCCGATACACGGACAATCCCTGGGGATTCCTCCGCCTTGGAAAAATCTTCTTTTACATGGGGAAATTCGAGGAAGCCGCGGAATACTATACGCGGGTGACGAGCATCGTCCCCCGCTATTACGGCGGCTGGCTCAAGCGCGCGGAAAGCCTGCTCGCGCTCGGGAAGCGCGACGAGGCGAAGCTCTGCGCGGGAGAGGCATTCTCGCGAAACCCCCACGATTTCCGCGTGCGCAACATCATGGATATCCTAAAAAAATTGGGGGGCCGATATGCCTGAAGCCCGCCGGGAAGGCTTCAACCTTGACGAACCCTGCCTCGTGTCCGCGCTCGACGAGATGTCTCTCTGGTCGGCGCCGTTCGGGATGGCGCTCCTTGACGAGATTCCGTACCGTGCGGGCATGAGCGTGCTCGACCTGGGAAGCGGGACCGGCTTCCCCCTCATCGAGATCGCCGAGCGGCTGGGCGCATCGTTTTAAATATAACCGCTTGAATTTCGAATGTTGCGCGCGAAATCGATTTCAAGGAAAGACCTTTTTCCCTGATTGACTATCGTCACTTTATCCTGGAGGGGAAACCCGCAGGGTGTGTCCGGTGAAATATAAGTATTGTCGTACCGCGGTGAAGAATGCGAATCGACGATTTCGTCGCCCCGTTGGTTTGTTACCTGCAGATTACCGCGTTTCAAATCGAAGACCAACCGTCCCTGTGACGGCGAGTCGTACTGCACCGCGGAACCGGTGACCGTTATTGCGCTTCCTGCAACCCCGTTCATGAAATCCCCGAATTCACCGGCGTCACCGCTTCCCATCTCGCATATCCAGACGTTGTTTTTCCCCGGCGCGATGATTTCCTTGTCGGCATAGATGCCGATCTTCTGCCAGAAAAAATCGTTGCGCGAATAAAGGGCGATGAATCCGGTCCCGCTCCTCGCAAAGGTCCAACGCCCGCGCGTTTCATATTCGTCGAATGAATTCCCGGGGAAATATGCGTGGGTGGAGCTCTCATGCAGCAGGTAGTATTTTATCAGGGTGCGCGCCGTCTGAAAGAAGCCCTTGATTGAACGCGCCGGGCTCGAACCGTTCCGGAAATATGCCTTGGCGACGTCACGCAGCGTTACGGTGCTATTATCCTCCGGCTTTTTCGATTCCACAGGGCGTGAATCTTCCCCCATTCCGGCGACGACCGAGTCGGGCAGTATCGATACGTTTTTTTCCGCCCGGACGAGGCGTGAGATCGTATCAGCAAAATTTTTAATGCTGATTCTATGAGAAGGATTTAATATTTCTGTCACGAGCTTCAGGATGTCCCGAATTTTGTCCGGATAATCAATCGACGTCGCATACTGCGCCATGAGTACGTTTTCAACCTGGACGACAGAAGGCAGTATCCCGAAGCCGCCGAAATACTCGTCCCCCTCTTTGGGCTTTTTAAACGGATTGTTGACCATCTTGTGTATGACGAAGCATGTCGGGTTTTTATACCCCGGGCCTTCGTCGTGTGCAGGCATGGATCCCGAGGGCGTCAGTCCCGCCTGCCAGATGCTTTGCTGGGCCCCCAGGCTCCCGTTCCTGTAATCCTGGGCCGAACTCAGCATATAGGCCGGTGTTTTGAAGGTGCAGATATCGACCTCCTGCAGCGTTGTCGGCGTCACCAGGTCAAGATTCTCCTCTATAAAACGTTTCACATAGGGAAGGCGGTTATTCAATATCCACCGTGCAATCGTGATCATCTTCGCGGTGGTTTTGCTGTTGTTCGGATTGAAAAAGCCGCTATCCCAGATATTCCACGTATTGAACAGGTTGACCATGGCCTCAATTACAGAGGGATGCAGGTACGCGCCGTATTCGAGAAGTCTGAATACATCATTCAGGTTTTCCAGGTCGAAGCCCCATCGTGCATATTCATCTATTTTTATTCCCGTTTTCTGCCGGTTGATCATCCTGCATTCCGTGTCCGCGGCGATGTCATTGAGTACCGCGGGCACCTTGTAGCGCACGGCAAGGGCCAGCGCCGCGGAGCTCTTGTTGTCGGTCATGTGGCAAAGACCCATCCCAAAGAGCAGCCTTTGCGCATCGATCGTCGATTCGCGGTAAAAATACATCTTGTGCGGCGCATGCGTTCTCCCGTGCGTCGAACAGAAAACCCCGCGAAGGCTGTTGAGCGCAATATCAAAAAGAAGCAGATCCATGACGATGGCCGCTTTTGCGGCGATCTCCCCGTCCTCGGAAAAATCCACAAGGTTGAGAAGCGCCGGCATGTCTTCGTTATAATAAAGATTCGACAACCACTCGCAGAATCCGGTTCTGTAGCGCATCGTGAGCCATGTGATGATCCTCTCCCGCGCCTCGGCCATCAACTCGGCGCCTTTTTTCCCGGGTGAGGAAAAGCAGGTTTCCTTGTATTTCTGGCCTATCAGGAACTGATTGCTGGAAAACATGATGCTGTGATTCTCGCTCCAGTAACACATGCCGTCCTTCCCCGTCTCGTTCGGCCAGTATTTGAAACTGTAAAGCGTATCCTGGATTGCGGTGAGTTTGTCCGGGGGGATCTGTCCGGGGAACTGGTAGAGCATGCGTACGAACGCGAGCAGCATGAAATCGGAGGTGTCTTCTCTGCGTGCAATTCTGTCCAGGTTCGTCTCGATGGTGGCCCAATTGATCTCGACCGGCGGTTTTTCCCCTGAATTATTGAACATCCGTACGAGCTGGTAATGCAGTTTCTTATCCGGAATTTGACTTCCGCCGGGATCATGCTGCGGGTTCGAATTGTTAATCGCAAAATCAATGAATTTCTTTTTCCGGGCGGAAAAAGTCGCCTCGTCATCCTGGACCGCCGGCGTGTAGACGTTCAAGGCTGATCCCATGTGAACCTCCACCGGGCCTGTTAACCCGAATACTGGATTGATAAATCCGTCCCCTCATCTCCCTTGAAAGGCGCCTGAGCAGTAAGCGCAGTATCAGAATCGTCGCGTGTGCGCCGCCTTCCACGCGTAGAGCGCGATCGATGCCGCGACGGCCGCGTTGAGCGATTCGACCGCACCGCTCATGGGAATCGCAACGCGCCGCGCCGGGAGGTCGCGCGGAATCCCGGGGCCCTCGACGCCGGGCAGGAGGATGAATCTTTCCGGGAAGGCGGCCGCGCCGATAGGCTCTCCCCGCATATCGAGCGCGTAGAAGGAGTCGCGATGCCGCGCGCAGAGCGCCGGCAGCTCACCCAGGGACGGCCCCCGGTAGAGCGGCGCCGCGAGGACCGCCCCCCCCGACGCCCGAATGCTCCGGGGATGGAACGGATGCGCCGCCTCCCTGAGCATCACGATCCCCCCCGCGCCGAACGCCGCCGCGGAGCGGATCACCGCCCCCACGTTGGCCGGGTCCTGGAACGGGACCAGGAGCGTGCATCCATCGAAAAGCGCCCCGTCCCATTCCGGCGGCTCGGTCACGCGCAGGGCGAGCAGGGGAGCGTTCGTATCGAACGAGTCCAGTTCGTTGAACAGGGCCTTTTTTAGAATTACCAGCGCATCGTTCCCGGCGAAGGCCGCGACGAGAGCGTTCATCCCGGCGTCGGTCTCGGCGTAGCCGTCGTAGGTCACCAGCGTTTCCGCCCGCTCCGGGAAGCGCGTCGCGGTTTCGAGCACCAGCTTTTTCCCGGAGACCAGCACCGCCCCGGTTTTCTTCACGGGCCCGCCCCCCGCCATTTTTTTGAGCTCCTTGAACCGCCGGTTGTCGGCCGAGGTGATCACGGTCGCCGTGTTTTCCTGGCGCGTGAAGATGCGGTATGTCAGCTTCCGGTAGGACGAGGTCTTCTCGAATACGAGGAGCCTTCTCCGGTACGTGGTCGAGGGTATCGTGTATTCGCGGTCGTCCACGAGCGCGAAGTGCGCGGCGCTCTGGGGACCCAGCTCCCCCAGGTCCTCGTCGGCCGAGGGCCCCTTCATGAGGATTACGCGTCCCCCCGCCGGGAGGATGTGGTTCACCCGGGCAAGCGTTTCGTCCGCCCCCTCGAGGGCGCGCGTGATCACGCCGCGCGCCTCCAGGGGAGAATGGGCCGATACGAGATGAGGGTATATCTGAACCCCCTCGAACGAAAGCTCCTTCACGGCGAGCTCCAGGAATTCGACGCGGGCATGCCGGGGTTCGGCGAGCACGAGTTCCAGGTCGGGGAGCATGATCTTGAGCGGGATTCCCGGGAACCCCGCGCCGGTGCCTATGTCGAGCAGTGGACGGGGAAGCGTGCACAGCGCGGGCACGAGCGCGGAATCGGCGAAGTGTTTCACCACGATGTCGTCGAACCGGGTGAGGCGCGAGAGGTCGAGCGCGCGCGTGTGCCGCGCGAGCAGCTCGTAGAATCGCCAGAAGAGGGCGAGCCTTTCCGCCGAAAGCTCTATGCCGCACGAGGCGAGGATCCGCCTCATCGATTCGCGGGAGGGTTTCTCATGCATGACTGAAGTCTACCGGGTGTTCCGCGGCGCTCAACCATATTTCAGGTTTGACGCGATAAAATGTTGCGTCCGCGGCCGCCGGGGCAGCGCTCCGCGCGGTTGGTGTGAATCAAATTCCGGACGTTTTGCATTGAAAATCCGAGAAAATGTTCCTATTTTACGTCCCTCATTCGTATTCATTTCATACTCTCCACATTATCCCGGGGGATACGGAATGCTGCGAACAAGTATCAACATGAAAAACGACATCTTCTTTAAGATAGGCATCGCCGCCGTCCGGCTTGGAATATCCCGGCGCGCGGTCGTGATTATGCTGCTTAACCGCATACGGGGCGATTTCGATCGCTATCAGGGAGGTTTTACCCTGGTGAAGTATCAGCCGCGCGACCCCCGGAAACTTTGGCATTGTTTTCCGATTTCTTTTAGGGAGGCGGAGAATGAGCTTGTTTCGGATTTCAGGAAGCTTGGTAGGTTTTCCGTCTCCTACCTGGTGGCGATCGCCACGGACCGATATCTGGACGAAATATTGCAAGGCAAGAAAAACAGGCATAACTATGCAAAGTTTTCTCACTATGCCATCGGCCGGAGG
>SCSX01000057.1 GCA_004297825.1 Spirochaetota bacterium | reverse complement strand
GGGTTTTTTACCGGTTTGCGATACGAGACGTTTGTTCAACTCCTCCACGATAAAAGCCCTGTCCCCGATTTTGAAAATAATATCCTTCGGATTTTTACTCGTCGCCTTTTCGAGGGTTTTAACCACATCCTCCGCCTGCATGAGCTTATCCACATAATCCTTTGAGGCCTTTGCGAAAAATCGATTGAGCAGCATGGTCGACTGGTTCTTGTCCTTAAGCTTTCTGATTTGCTTCTCGGACAGGTCTTCCTTTTCCTCCGCCAGGAGAATATATACCCCGTTGTCGAGTATCACGGGTTCCTTCGTGTACTCGCCTTCCTTCAATGAAAACGCCGCTTTTGAAAATTCGGCGGGCATCATGTCGTACAATATATAGCCGATATCTCCCCCGTTCTTCTTCGAGAAGTCCGCGGAATGCTGCTTGGCGAGATCTTCGAATTTGGCCCCCTTCTCGATCTGGGCAATCAGTTCGCGTGCCTTTTCGACCGCCGTTTCACGTTCTTTCTTCGTCTCCGCATCGGAAGGCTTCTTGCCTTTTTCCTGCTTCGGGTCCCTGGTTTTTATAAAAATCTGCCGGATGCGCACCGCGGGCTCGCTGAATTTCGTGTTTTCTTTAATTTCTCTCTGATACAGCAGGTCCATAAGCTGCGCTTCTTCCGCTTTCTCCGCAAGCGCTTTTAATTCCGGGGATTTATCAAGCCCTTCCTTCCTGGCCTCCGCCACGCATAGCCTGTCTATTGCCATCATCCGAAGCTTGCTTTCCTGGTATTTTTTCGATTTAAGTATCTCGCCCTTATTAAGGCGTTTCGCCTCGATCCAATCGTAAAATTCGCCGCGGGTAATCCGGCCTTCTTTGTATGTCGCGAGCACGTCTCCTTTGACTTTGCAGCCACCGAGAGCCAGGACTACACACAGGACAAGCCATTGATACTTTTTCATGTTCATCTCCCTTACCGCACGCTGCGGCCACTTCGTTGGTTGCGAAATGCGGGTGCCGGTCAGGACCCGTATGCGTTTCGCTTCACCGTTCTGTCACCCCGGCATGGATGGCGTGAGCCTTGCCGTTCGGGCGACTAATCCATTTTTAAAGTATACGAATTCATGGGGTGAAAACCGAAGTAAATTATTGTGGAATTCCTATCCCTGACCCGCTGCCGTGTCAATAGGATTTTCGGGCGGCGCCTGGGGGTAAATTTTGATAAATTGTATTGACATTTTCCTATTTCGCGTCTTTTTGTTATCAGGGAAGGAGAAGCGCGCAGCGTCTCGATCCCCGAGCGCTCGAGTTGCAGGGCATCCAGGGCATGAAGGACATAAAGCGCTATAAAGATAGAATAATTGGAATCCTCACTTCGGACGAGCTTCTCGAGTTCGATCGCGACTCAAGCAGCATAATCGACATTGGATACGAGTACGTGGAACTGGGGGATTATCGCCGGGCGTTCAAGCTTTTCAGCATCGGCGCGCGCCTTCATGAATCCGATCCCGACATCCTGAACGGCCTTGGCATCGCCCTGTGCGAGCTCGGCAGGTTCAAGGCTTCCCGGCAGGTGCTTGAAAAAGCCGCGGCCCTGTATCCCGACGACGCGGTGACCCTCGCGAACCTTGCGGGAGTCTATTGGGAAGAAGCGGAATTCGAAAAGGCCATCCACTATTACGCAAGGTCCATCGAAATGGATACGATGATACCCGAAACCCATTTCAATCTCATAAACGTGTACTACGAGATCGGCGATCTCTTCATGGCCTACATCGCATGCCTCAACCTGCTCAAGATATATCCCGAGGACGAGCAGGGGCTCGAACTGCGCGACGACATCCTTCTGAATCTCGGACTTTCCATCTGAATGAGACGCCTCGAAAGGGAAATCACGGATCGGCGCGTAATCGACCGGATCCTCAACGAAGCGCTCGTATGCCGTATCGGCTTGTGCGACGGCGAAACGCCTTATGTCGTCCCCATGAATTTCGGCTATGACGGGAAGTCGTTGTTTTTTCATTCCGCTCCCATCGGCCGTAAAATCGAAATCATTTCAAGGAATGACCGCGTGTGTTTCGAGGTCGATACCGATCATCAGATGGTACGCGCCGCGGCGCCCTGCGGCTGGGGAATGAAGTATCGGAGCGTAATAGGTTCCGGGAGGGCGCGCCTGCTCCCCGACGGGGACGAGAAAATGGAAGCGCTTTCGTGCATCATGCGAAAATACGGGGCGGAAGGCGAACTCCGGTTCGAGGAAAAATCGGTACGGGCGGTGGCCGTGATCCGCGTCGATATCGAAGAGATCCGGGGAAAACAGGCCGGGCAGTGAGCCTACTTCTTCATTTTTTTAATGAGCGAAATGGTTTCCCTGATTTCCTTCTCCATGTCGATCTTCCAGCCGTCATCCTCTTTTTTCATATTGAATGAAACCTCGAGGCCCTTGTTGTTTTCCACGGGGTGTTTCGTATATTTGATGCGCACCTTCGCGCTGTCCCCCTGGATCGATTCGTCCAGCAATTCCCATCGCGCGCCCTTCGCGAATCGGCCGTCGGGGATCGCCTCTTCTTTCCGGGAACGCGGATTCAGCTTATCGAGATCGTCGAAGGCGCTCCGGGTTCCCTTCGTGTAAAATTTCTTCGCGCCGCTGAAATCATCCGAGGAAAATATTTTCTGCATCGCGTCGAGCACGTCCCTGGGCCGGTCGCCGGAGGACCCTCCGCAGCCGAAGAGAATGCACGCGACCGGAATCGCGTACAGTCCGCGAAAATATTTTTTCATCCGTTCCCCTATTCCCAGTATTTTCTGAATGATAACTTTTCCTTGAGCGAGAAAAAATCGCTTCCGCGCGGCACATCCCTGAGCTTGGTCTTGAGCGTGTCGTGATCGATGAGTTCGCTGAAGGGGACGGCCTTCAGGTCGAAATTGTCCGTTACAGAAACCATGACGCCGAAATTGTTATCCCTGTAGAACTTGTACGCGCCGTAGCCGAGCATGCTGCCGAGCACGACGTCGAAGCTGATGGGGGCCGCACTGCGCGTCTCGTAGCCGATCTGCTTCGGGATGAGCTTGATGTCGAGCCCGGTCTTTTCGCGGTACACGCGCTTCGCCGCATCGGCGAGCAGGCGCGAAATGTTCGCCTCGCGGAAGAGGATGTTCCCGTGCTTGTCGGTCTCATGGGGCTTGAGCTTGTCCGGCAGCTTGTCGGCGAGCCCCTCCGCGACCGCGATCACGCCGTACGGGCGGCGGTTGTTCTCCCGGGCGATCATCGTATCGGCGATGCGCTCCGCCAGCGCTTCAAGGTCGAGCTCGTCGTCGTCGATATCCTCGAGTCCGATCATCATTATCGCCTCGGCCGCGATTCCGGCGGCGTAGGTGAGCCAGCCCGCCTTTCTTCCCATGAGCTCGACGATGAAAAAGCTGTCGGTCGCCTGCGCGTCCGCCTTTATGTTGAGCATCTCGATCTGCGCCGAGTTGACGGCCGTCCAGTATCCGAAGGTCCAGGGAATTCCGTAATAGTCGTTGTCGATCGTCTTCGGGATATGGATGAGGGGAAATCCCATGAGGTACAGGAAATTCGCCGTTTTGAGCGTGTCGTCTCCGCCGATCGAGATGAGGGCGCCCACGTTAAGGTGATCCAGCGCATCGAGAATATTGCGCAACTGGGCGTTTTTTTCCGGGTTGGAAATATCCTCCATGGCCCTTATGTTTTTCCCGGGGTTCGCACGGGAGGTGCGCAGATATATCCCCCGTTCGTTCCTTACCTGGGTGATATTGTAATTGAGCTCCTCGTAGTGTACGCCCTTGCGAAGCTTGGGATAATTGATATTGAAATCCTGGATGAACTCATAGCCCCTGAAAATTCCGATCACGGGGATATTGTCGTCAAGGAAATTAAGCGTCGTCGAGGATATGACGGTATTCGCACTCGGGGCGGGTCCCCCGGAAAAGAGGATCCCCACTTTCTTGTGTTTCGGATTCATTCTTCACTCCCTGTTCGTCTCAGATGGTTCCCGGGGCCCGCAGGTAACGGCATGCCGGCCTGAAAGACAATTCGGAAAAGGTAATCCATACCGGCGGGAATTACAAGTAATAAACTGGAAATGCAGGGTACAAAGTGGAAAGAGCGCTCCGGCTGGAGGGTTGATCATTACCCATATCACAAAAACTGCCTCATGAGGCCCCTCAATCCCCCGGAGAGGGACTTCAGCAAACGGCAGAATATGCTTTTTCTACCATTGGCAGATATTGTTGCCTCCGCTGGGGGGTATGGGAGGCGTTTTTTAACTTTCGAGGAGAGGGGAGCCGGGACACGGTTGGCGCGCCGATCGGGACTACTTGCTGTTCAGGATTACCAGGGCGTCGACGGCGACCGGCTTGTCCCCGTTTATCACCATCGGGTTGATATCGATCTCCCTGATTTCATCGTATTCCAGGCCCAGGTTGCCTATCCCGATAAGCGCCTTCACGAGCGCAGCGCGCTCCACCGCGGGGCTCCCGCGGAACTCGTCCAGCATCTTGCGTGTGCGGATCTCCTCGATCATCTCCGCCGCGTCGAGCTCGGTGAGCGGGGCGACGCGGAAGCTTACGTCCTTGAGCACCTCGGTAAAAATACCCCCCAGGCCGAACATGACGCAGGGACCGAACTGCGGGTCGCGTGTAAGCCCTATCACGAACTCGCGCTTGTCGCCCTCGATCCATTCCTGCACGAGTACGCCGTCAAGGATCACTCCCTTGCCGGTGAGCTCGTCGTAGGCGGCGGCGACCTCCTGGTCGCTCTTCAGCTTGAGTTTCACCATGCCCATCTCCGTCTTGTGGGTCACCTTGTCCGAGCAGCCCTTGAGCACCACGGGAAATCCCATCTCGCGTGCGAAGGATACGGCCTGGTCCCTCGTCTTCGCGAGCATATATTTCGTCACTGCTACACCCGCGGACGCGATAACCCGCGCGGAGTCGTATTCGGAGAGCGCTTTTTGTCCCTTCCCGACGGCATTTTTCAGAAGTTCCTTCATATGATCAGCTCCTTTGCCTGAGGTACCTTGAATATTCATACTGGTGCGCGAGACAGAACACCGCTTCCTCCGGCGTCTTGTACACGGCGACCTTGTACTTCCCGCCGTTCCTGCTGTAAAGCATTTTGTCTTCCGGCGACGTCACGAGCGCGACCGGGTAGATCGGTTTTTCGTATTGTTCCATGAAACCGATTATCGTATCGAGAAAATCGAACTGTTTCTTCCTGAATACGGCGCTGAGACCGTCGACCTCCTGCTGCGATCCGTACCCAAGGTCCAGGACCATCTGGTTCACGCGCACCACGAACTTCGTCGCGCCGATCACGCCCAGAATGATCACCGCGTCAAATGCGTCGCTCGACACCATGAGCCGGAGCGATTCGGAAAAGAGGACCGGATCCGGCTGGCCCACCAGGTCTACGGGGTTCCCCTTGCTCCAGAACGGCGGGAGCATGGAATCGAGCTTCGCGAACACGTCGTCGGGAAGCGGCGGCAGGGCGAGACCCTGTTCCTCACACTCGTCCGCGGTGATAACGCCCCAGCCGCCCCCGAGCGTCACGACACCCACACGGTTCCCCCGGGGAAGGGGCAGCGCATCGAATGCCGCGGAAAGCGTGAGCATCTGGGTGGGCGCCGTGGTGAGAATCACCCCGCTTTGCTTAAGCGCGCTTGCGTACGTGGCGTAGGTCCCCGCCATCGCACCGGTGTGCGAGGCCGCGGCCCGTGCGCCCCCGACGGTGCGGCCGGCCTTCAATGCGATCACGGGCTTTTTCATAGTCGTGCGCTTCGCAATCTCCATGAAACGCCGCCCGTTGTCGATCCCCTCGAGATACATGAGGATCACATTGGTATCGTCATCCTCGCTCAGGTATTCAAGGTAGTCCTCGCACATGAGCACCCCCTCGTTGCCCGAGCCCACGAACTTGCCTATTCCGATATTCTGCTGTTCGGCCCACTCCATCACTTGGTTGCCGACGTTTCCGCTCTGGGCGACGATGGATATTCCGCCCCGTACGGGTTTTACAAGCGAACCCGTGGCGTAGATCGAGCAGGCCGTATTCACCATCCCCATCGTGTTGGGGCCGACGATATTCATTTCATGCGCGTGCGCATACGCGACCATTTCCTCTTCGAGACGCTTGCCTTCTTCGCCGGTCTCACTGAATCCCGAGGTGATCATGACGATGTTTCGCACGCCTTTCGCCGAGCAATCGCGGAGCACATTCATGACCTTGTTTGCGGGGGTCGTATTGAACACGAGGTCCACTTCCCCGGGGATATCCATGAGCGACTTGTATGCCTTCCGGCCGTACACGCTGTCCCTCGTGAGGGTCACGGGATAGACTTCACCCTTGAAACCCGCGGCGAGCAGGTTGGTGAATATGTACGAGCCCCACTTGAACATGCTGTCGCTCGCGCCTACCACCGCAATCGCCCTGGGATAGAAAAGTCTGCTCAGATCCCGCATTGTGCCGTCACCTTTTCCCGCTGTGCTCCGAATTCTCGGTGGCGACAGTTTTATTGAGCGATACCATTTGTCAACAAAATATGCTGGTTTATTATCATGCAACAATACTAAACATTGCATACTCATCGGTCAACATTTTCGGGATGAGGAAAATGTATAGTTGACGGGTCCGCCGCGCGCGGGTCGCGGCTTCCGGAACGGCTCCTAGTATCCCTTGCGCCGGCGCTGCGATTCCCAGCGCCACGCGGTCTCCACGATCACATCGAGTTCCGCATAACGCGGCTTCCACCCGAGATCCCTCGCCGCCCTTTCCGAGGAGGCGATGAGCGCGGCAGGGTCGCCCGGACGGCGCGGCCCGTCCATGGCACTGATTTTCCGCCCCGTAACGCGCCGCACCGATTCCACGACCTCGCGCACGGAGAAGCCGCTTCCGTTCCCGAGGTTGTAAACCGAGGTTTTCCCTTCCGCGAGAAGTTTTTCCAGCGCGCGCACGTGCGCATCGGCGAGGTCGTTCACGTGTATGTAGTCGCGCACGCACGTCCCGTCCGGCGTATCGTAATCGGTACCGAACACGTTGATGACGTAGGATTCGTCGAGCGCCGCGCGCATGACGAGCGGGATGAGGTGCGTCTCGGGGACGTGGCTTTCGCCGAGCGCGCCCGAGGGATCGGCCCCCGCGGCGTTGAAATAGCGCAGGCTCACCGACCGGAAATTATCGGACACGTCAAGGTCCCTGAGGATATCCTCCACGAAAAGCTTCGTTCGCCCATAGGGGCTTGAAGGCGCGAGGCGGGAATCCTCGGGGATGGGGACGATCTCCGGTTCCCCGTAAACGGCGGCCGACGAGGAAAAAATGAATCGCGTGACCCCGGATTCGAGCATCGCCCTGAAGAGCGTCACCGTTTCCGATACGTTATTTTCGTAATACTTGAGGGGGAGATGTACCGATTCGCCCACGGCGATGAACGACGCGAAGTTCATGACGCACGCGAACTCGCGCTCCCCGAACAGCTTCCCGAGTTTTCCGCGATCCCCTATGCTCCCCTCGACGAGCTCGAATCCGGCGACGAAATCGCGAAACCCCGTGGAGAGATTGTCGTAGATGACGGGCTCGAATCCGCGCGCGGCCAGCGCCCTCACCACGTGGCTGCCGATATAACCCGCGCCCCCGGTAACCAGAATCCGCTTCATGACATCCTCCTTTCCCGAATAGCGCACCCTACGGAACCCGCGGCAATTTTTCAAGCACTTCGGGGAAACCGAGCACGGTGAAACCCGCGAGGGTTTTCCAGATGTCCGGCTCGGAGTGCGGCTCCAGGGTGACGAGGGGGACGGCGTTCATCCCGGCTATGAAATCCTTCACCGCGGCGAAATCCACGGAGCCCTCGCCCAGGGGGGCGTGCCGGTCTCCCGATCCGTCGTTGTCATGAAGGTGGAACTGGCCGACGAAATGCCCGGCGCCGGAGAGCCATTCAGCGATCCCGATTTTCGAGAAGGCCGCCAGGTGGCCCACGTCCAGACAGTGCCGGACGTTCTTCGCGGAAATTTTCGCGAACACCTCGCCGAATATGTCCGGCGATTCCTCGTACACGTTTTCGAGGCACAGCAGCGCGTTCATGGCCGCCGCGAGTTCCGCATAACGATCGATCTCGGCGGCCGTGTGCGCGAGCCAGTCCCGGTGCACGAACCCGAATCGCCGGTATTCGAAGTTGAGATGCATGACCACCGACGCCGGGCGGAAGAGCGGCGCGAGGCCGAACGCGGCGTCCAGGCGCGCTCGTGCCGCCTCGCGCACGAGCCTGTCGGGGGCGCCGGGAAACAACTCCTGGAACGGGGCGTGGACGGTCGTTGAAATCCCCGCGTCTGCGATCTCAGCGGCGACGGCGCGAAATTCGCCGGGCGCATGCGCGTCGAGAGCGTGATGACTGATGCCTATCTCGAGGTTGAGGCGGTGCTCCTTCACGAGCGCGCGCATATGGGCGTCGAGCTTCCCGAACGGCATGGATATGTAGACGAGGCGGGCGGCACGCGCGATGGATTCTTCGGTCATCATTTCATGCCCTCCGGTTGATGAATTCGTCGGCGGAGCGCCGGCGTCCGACCGGGTTCCGGGTTCCGGGTTCCCCGGACCGGGAACGTCCGTGCGGCATTCATGGCGCCGGTTACAGGTCGAACTTCGCGCATACGAAGGTATGGTCGGAAGGGCGTTCGCGGAGGCGCGGCTCCATATCGATCCACGCGTCCGTCGCGCGCGCGGCGAGTGCGCCGGTAGCCCGGATATGGTCCAGCCTCCAGCCCAATCCCTTCTTCACCGCGTCGCGCAGGCGGTAGTCCCAGAACGAGTACCGGCCCGCCTCCTGGTGAAATTTACGGTAGATGTCTTCGAAGCCCCATTCCGTGATAGCCCTCAGGGCCTTGTGCTCTTCGGGGTGGAACCCGACCTTGCCGTAAAGCGCATCGGAATCGAACACGTCTTTCCGCTCTGGGGCGATATTGATATCGCCCACCCAGACGAGCGGCGCCCCCGGGGAAAACCGCGCGGAAAAAAAATCGCGCAGCCGGGCCAGCCAGCCGAGCTTGTATTTGAACTTCGGCGAGAGCGGATCGGTCCCCTGCGGCACGTAGGTGTTCACCACGGGGATGCCGGATATCCAGGCGCCGATAAGCCGTGTGCCCTCGTCGGCCCCTTCGCCGTCGAAGCCGTAAAAAACGCGCTCGGCGGGAAGGCGCGAAAGTATGGCGACGCCGTTGTAGGACTTTTCCCCTTTATAGATGGCAGTGTACCCTGCGTCCGTGAACGCCTGTATCGGAAACTCCTCGTCCCTTACCTTGGTCTCCTGGACGCACAGCACGTCGGGGGCCTGCTCCGCGAGCCAGTCGATTATGATGGGCATGCGCGCGCGTATCGAGTTTGCGTTGAAGGTCGCAATGATCATGGCCGGTCCTCCTCAAGGGAGGCGAGGATCGCGTCGTTTAGCACGATGCGCCCACCCCCGGTTTGCTCCTCCCTGTTTCGTCGTCTATACATGGTTGTATCGAACCCCGACTCCAATCTTTGCCGCGCCCGGAAAGGCAACGCTTCCAGTGTGAACGGCTGCGCGCGAATGTCAAGCGAGGAACGACACCGCACGCACTAAAACGCATCGTATTCGTTTTAAGCGTCTCCGAGGGAAGCGGTGGAGTGAGTGTGACACATTCCAGGTGTTTTAAGGGAAATCCGGGAAAAGTGTTACTATCTTGTGCCCTTCCTTCGTATTCACTTCAGACGCTCCACTTTTTCTTCGGAGGGTACCGAATGCTGCGAACGAGCATCAACATGAAAAACGCGAACTTTATTAAAATCAGCCTTGCGGCCGCCCGGCTTGGAAAATCCCGCCGCGAGGTCGTGATTATGATTCTTATGCGTATACGACACAACATTAATCACTTCCAGGGGGGCTTTACGCTGGTGAAGTACCAGCCGCGTGATCCACGGAAACTTTGGCATTGCTTTCCGATTACCTTCAGGAAGAATGAGAATGAGCTTGTTTCGGATTTCCGCA
>SCSX01000056.1 GCA_004297825.1 Spirochaetota bacterium | reverse complement strand
GGGGAGCCACGATCCGCGCTCGGTAAACGCCTTTTCCCCGGCGAGCACCTCCCGCCACTCGATGCCCCGCGCGCCCGCGTACGCGCATTCCACCGCCGCGTCCAGCACGCGCCGCGCGGCGTCCCATATCTCGGGACCTATCCCGTCCCCCCCGATAAAAAGAATCACCGGTCTGTCAGGGACATTAACGACGTCCCTGTCGAATTGTATTTTCTCGCCGGTCATTGCGCACGCCATCCAGGGACCTGCTTTCGATCACTCCATCTTAGGTCCGTCGCCTCATAAACTTTGCGATCATTGGCGGTTCCCCTATTCATATTTCTTCACACTTCGATGACGCATAAATAGCCGCGAATGCACGCGAATAAACGCGAATATCCTGGTTTTTAACTTTGCGTTCATTGGCGTTCATTAGCGGTTACCCCTTGCGGGCCGATTCCTTAGCGTTCTCCGATATACAGGTACGGCCTGGGGTCGGGGCCGTTGTAAAGGCTCATGGGCCGATACAGCCGGTTGTCCTTCCTCTGTTCCAGGATATGGGCGAGCCATCCGGACACCCTGCCCACCGCGAAAATCGGGGTGAACAGGTACGACGGGATGCCCAGCAGCTTGAACACCGAGCCCGAGAAAAAATCCACGTTGGGATACACGGGATCGTCCCTGCTGCCCAGGACATGCGCCGCGATCTCCTCGAGCTTTTTCAGCATGTTGTAATCGGTGAAATCGTTCCGTTTTTCGGAAAGCGTTTTCAGGAAGCCTTCCATGATGACGGCGCGCGGGTCCTTGGTTTTGTATATCCGGTGGCCGTATCCCATGACTTTCTGCTTTTTCTCCATAGTTTTCCTGAACCACGCTTCAAGGTTGTCGATCGTGCCGATCTCCTGGAGCATCCTGAGGACCGCCTCGTTCGCGCCCCCGTGCAGCGACCCGTACAGCGCGCCAACCGCCGCGGAGATGCTCGAGTAGCAGGTCGACAGCGTCGACGCGACCACGCGCGCGGTGAAGGTCGACGCGTTGAAGCCGTGCTCGGCATGAAGCACCAGGCTCGTGTCCATGATCGCGTCCTCCCACGGTTCGGGCCTCGTTCCGCGCATCATGTACAGGAAGTTCCCCCCGTGCGAGAGCCCCATGTCGGGCTTTATATACTCCTTGCCCTCCCTGAACCGGTAATAGGCGGCCACCACGCTCGCCATCTGCACGACCTGGTGCAGGGTATTTCTGCAATCGCAGGTTGCCGAATGCTGGATCTTGTGCTCCACGTACCCGCTCAGGTAGGATACGACCGCTTGTAAAAGCTCCATGGGCTTGCCGTCCGGCGGGAAGTGCCGTATCATGTCAAGAATGTGCGGGTCCAGGTCGCGGCTCCTGCGCATCCGCGCCGAGAAATTCTCGAGCTCCTGTTTATCAGGCAGGTGCTCGTTCAGGAGGAGATAGGTCACCTCTTCGAACGAGGAATGGGCGGCCAGGTCCTCGATCGAGTACCCGCGATAGTACAGCCTGCCCTCGTTGCCGTCTATCCGGCAGATGTCGCTCGCCGCGGCAATGACCCCTTCCAGTCCTTTCGAGAACGATACGCTTTCCATGTGCCTTCCTCCTGATCGTGTCTCACGAAAACTCAACGCCATACTCTTTTCAGGTGCGCCTTTTCAAATCCTCCAGCTCCCGGGTTGTCCGCAATATCATACCCCGGAAGGCAACCGCGAATCCACGCGAATTGACGCGAATGATTCCGGAAGGAAGGGGCCTTCCTCCTGAAGGTCGGGGTCTCCAACTATGCTGAAACGATTTCATGCCCGTTGCCCTTCGAAACTTCGCGTTTATTAGCGTTCATTCGCGGTTCGATCATCCCTTTTTCCCCTGAATCCCGGTTCGCGGCGCGCCGTTGATAGATCTTCCCTCCACGTCCATGGCGGCCTCCTTCACCGCCTCCGCGAGCGTCGGGTGCGCGTGCATCGTGCGCGCGATGTCCTCCGCGCTCCCGCCGAATTCCATGACCGTGACCGCTTCCGCGATCAGGTCCGATGCCCAGGGACCCAGTATCGAGGCGCCCAGGAGCCTGTCGGTATGTGCGTGCGCGACGATTTTCACGAAGCCGTCCGTGGAGCCCGCGGTCACGGCGCGCGCGTTCGCCTTGAAATAAAAGCTTCCTGTTTTACAGGGAATGTTCTGTGCCGCGCAGGCCGCCTCGGTCATGCCCACCCAGGCCGCCTCGGGCCAGGTGTAGACCACGCCGGGTATCGTCGCGTAATTTACGTGTCCCGGTTTTCCCGCGATGATCTCGGCGACGGCGATGCCTTCGTCCTCCGCCTTGTGCGCGAGCATGGGGCCCTCGACAATGTCGCCTATCGCGTAGACACGCGGGTCCGATGTCTGGAAATGTGCGTTCACCTTTACCGCGCCTTTTTCGGTGAGGGCGATTCCCCGCGCCTCGATCCCCAGACCGTCCAGGAAGGCTTTGCGCCCCACGGCGACCAGGACCCTACTACCGCGCAGCACGAGGGCGTTCCCCTTCGCGTCCGTGCCGGAAAGTTCCGCCTCGCCGTCGCGCGTCTCCATCCCCTGTATCCTGCTTGAAAGGAAAAATCCCATGCCTTGCCGCTTGAGCGACTGCATGAGCGATCGGGCCATCTGCACGTCCGCGCCGGGCAGCACCTGGTCCGCGAGCTCGACCACCGTCACCCGGGAGCCCAGCCTCATCCATATGCTGCCTATTTCCAGACCCACGGCCCCTGCCCCGATCACGACGAGGCTTTCCGGCACATCGTTGAACGAGAGCGCCTCGGTCGAGCTCACGATGCGCGCGCCGTCGAACGGGACCGCGGGAAGCGTCGCGGGGACGCTCCCGGTAGCGAGGATCACGCTCTTCGCCTCCAGCGTCCGCGTCCCGTCCCCGCCGGTCACCGATACGCCTCCCCCCGCCTCCAGGCGCGCCGTTCCGTGGATCGTTTCGATCCCGTTTCCCTTCATGAGAATCCCCAGGCCCTTCACGCGCCCCTGGACGATCTCGTTTTTCCTTTTCATTACCGCGGCAAGGTCAAACCGAAGATTGTCGAACAGGGCATCCTGTTCGAC
>SCSX01000055.1 GCA_004297825.1 Spirochaetota bacterium | reverse complement strand
TCCCAATCCGTTGAAAATGGCCGAGATGGCGACCACGCTGCCGCCGGCGAGCGCCAGCGTCTTCACGAGATCGTTGCCGGTGATCGAGGCATCCACCAGGGGTTTGTAAAGGTCCTGCGCGATGGGCGAAAGCTGGGAAATAAGCCCGAGTCCCGCGGATACGTTGAGGCACAGCATCGCCCAGAGCATCCACCACTGGGGCCGCTTCACGGCTTCGCCAAACTTGAACGAATCCGCCGCGGATACCGTCGAAGCCGACGGGGTAAAGCCTGCGGGGAGCCATCCCTGCGGGGGATTCTTGAACATCTGTGCGGCGGCGGACACCAGCACCAGGAAAATCACGCCCCAAATATAGAACGTGGTCGCCACGCCGGAGCTCGTGATCTTCTCGACTCCATCGATGGTCTGAACCACCTTGAAGCTGTTGATCATGGCCGGGGCTATCTGGCCCATGAAGAACGCTCCCGCTCCGAAGCCCATGACGGCAAGGCCGGTCACGAGGCCGCGTTTATCGGGAAACCAGCGGATCAGGGTCGCGATCGGGGTCACATAGCCGAAGCCGTTGCCCAGCGCCGCCACGACGCCGAAACCAAGATAGAGCACATAGATGTTGCCCATCTGGTCTCCCAGTCCCGCGATGAGGGTGCCCGTGCCGAAAAGCAGACCGCCAATCGTCGCGACGAAACGGGGGCCTTTTTTATCGACCAGCGTGCCGCCGAACGCGGCAGCGCACCCGATAATGCCCATCAGCAGGATGAACGTCAGCTGGGTGGCGGTTTCCCCCCAGCCATGGGTGGTCATGAGAGGCTTCTTGAAAACCGACCATGCGTAGACGGTGCCCAGGCAAAGCTGGATGATCACCGCGGCGGCGGCGATCCACCACCTCTTTGATTCCAGATTTTCGTTGCTCATACTTCCTCCAAAAAAGTTTATAGCGTCGATTTACATCGAGCGAACGCAGTGTTAATCATCAATGCGACGCGGTCCCGTAGTAGGTTTTCAGGGAGCGGTCGCACGCGCCGCAGGCGAATCCGGGATCACAGTGCTTCTCGAATTCCCTGCGGAAGTATTTGAGTATCGTGGTAATGGGCATAATGGGCGATTGTCCCAGGGCGCACAGCGACGCCTTCTTCATGAGCGAAGCCTTGTCGAGCATAAGGTCGATATCCTCAACGCGTGCCCTGCGCTCCGAAAATTTCTTCGCCAGTGTGTGAATGTGCGATGCGCCCACGCGGCAGGGGACGCACTGCCCGCAGGATTCATGCTCGAAGAACGAAAGAATCTGGAGCAGGAAATCTACCGCGCAGGTGTCCTGGTCGCACACGAGCACGACCCCGGAGCCCAGTGTTACGCCGCTCTTTATGGGCTGGTCTATGTCCAGCGGAAGGTCCATCAGGTCTTTTCCCAGGATGCCTCCGGCGCTGCCGCCCACCTGTGCGAATTTGAACGTGCTGCCTTTCGGCATGCCCTTGCCGTGCACCGTGATGAGCTCCCTGAGCGTGGCCCCCATGGGAAGCTCCACCAGTCCCGTCCGGTTCATTTTTCCGGAAAGGCAGTAGAGCTTGGTCCCGCTGCAGTTGGATGGTCCCGCAGACTTGTACCAGTCGGCGCCCTTTTCGATTATAAGGGGGACGCTCATGAGCGTCTCGACGTTGTTCACGTTCGAGGGAAGGTTCATGAAGCCGGCGCCTCCCGGGAACGGGGGTTTGAAGCGCGGATACCCTCGCTCGCCTCCCATTGAATTGATAAGGGATGTCTCCTCGCCGCACACGTAGGCGCCGCCCCCCTCCTTGATGAACACGTCGAACGCGAACGGGGATCCCAGAATTCCCGTGCCAAGGTATCCCTTCGCCCTGGCCTGGTCTATCGCCCCCTGGAGCCTCTCGATGGAGCGCCGGTATTCCCCGCGCACGTAGATATAGCCAATCGAGGCATCAATCGCGTAACCGCATATCGCCATCCCCTCCAGGAGCGCCTGCGGGTTTTCTTCCATGAGGATGCGGTCCTTGAACGTCCCGGGCTCGCCTTCGTCCGCGTTGCAGATCACATATTTCTGCATGGGGCCTTTCGCCACGAACGACCACTTCATCCCGGCCGGGAAGCCCGCCCCGCCGCGGCCGCGCAGGCCCGAGTCCTTGACCGCGTCGATAACGCCTGACGGCGGCATGGCGAGCGTTTTCTTAAGCGCCTGGTAGCCGCCGTGCTCGATATAGCTCTCTATCTTTCGTGGATTGATTACTCCCACATTTTCCAGAAGCCGCTTTGTCTGTTTCGGTTCCGCGATGATGCAGGCTTTGCCTTCGACCTCCGGACCGCACTCCTCGGAAAGAGATGGTTTCTTTTTTTTGTACGAATCAAGTAGGGACGAGATCCGTTTCGGGGTCAGGTTGCCGTGGATGTCGTAGTTCACCATCATGGCCGGCGCTACCGAACACACCCCCAGGCACTCGCATGCCTCCATGAAGAATAGCCCGTCCTTCGTCGCCTCGCCCGGACCGATCCCGAGCTTCTTCTTCACCGCGTCGAAGACGTTCATGGAGCCCATCACGTGGCACGGTCCCGATTTGCACGCGCGGATCACAAATTTCGCGCGGGGCTTCGTCTTGAACATTGTATAAAAATCCACGAATCCCGCCATACTGCTCTCGGGAAGCCTCATGAGTTCCGCGACCTGCCTGAGTACCGCGGGTTCGAGCATGTTTTTGCCCGATTTCGTTTCCAGTTCGCGAAGGATGAGCATCAGGTGCTCCCTGGCGTTCCCGTATTTTTCAACGGCCGTTTTAATCGTATCGGTTTTCATTCGTCCCCCTATGCGTTGACCTTTTCAATTTTGCAGGCGCACACCTTGAACTCCGGGATCTTGCAGGTTGGGTCCAGTGCGTCTATGGTCAGCGCGTTGGCCGCCGCCTCTGCGAAATGGAACGGCACGAACACCACGTTCGGCTTCGGGCGCGTGCTCACCTTCGCTTTGATACGCAGGCTCCCGCGCCGCGTAGAGACCGAGATGACCTCCCCGTCGACGATATTGTAATTGCTCGCGTCAATGGGATGCACCTCGACGAAGGCCTCGTTCACGATACCCGTGAGCACGACGGAATTACGGCTCATGGTGCCGGTGTGGAAATGCTCGAGGATGCGCCCGGTGGTGAGGATGACCGGGTATTCCGGGTCCACATCCTCGGCCGGGGGCGCAAAATCGATCGCGGAAAGGAGTCCCAGACCCCGCGTGAACTTATCTTTATGAAGGAACTGGGTCCCGGGATGGCCCTCGGTGGGGCAGGGCCACTGAATGAGCTCCCTGTCGATGCGTTCATAGGTTATCCCGGCGTACGACGGGGTGACCGCGCGAACCTCCTCGAATATCTCGCGTGCGCTCCCGTAGTTCCAGGTCGCCCCCATGCGATTCGCGATCTGTGTAATGATCCACCAGTCGTCCCTGCTGTCGCCCGCGGGCCGGACGACCTTGTGCATGAGCTGTACGCGGCGCTCGGTATTGCTTATCGTTCCCTCCTTTTCGAGAAAGGCGAGTCCGGGAAGCACCACGTCCGCATAGCGGGCCGTTTCGGTCAGCACGATGTCCTGCACCACGAGGAAGTCCAGTTTTTCAAGCGCCTCGATGACGTGGTGTTGATTGGGGTCCGATACGACCGGGTTCTCCCCCATCACGTAGAGCGCCTTGACGCTGCCGGCGATGGCCGCATTGAGCGATTCCACGATGGTGAGGCCCGGCTTCAGGGAAAGATCGAACGCGGCCTGCCAGGCCTTCTGGAACTTCTCCCTGTTGGCCTCGTTCGCGACCGGCTGGTAGGCGGGATACACGGCGTTGAGCGCCCCCATGTCGCAGGCGCCCTGTACATTGTTCTGCCCGCGGAGCGGATTGACCCCGCCGCCCGGGACACCGATATTACCCAGAAGCATCTGGAGGTTCGCGCAGCACTTGACCCCGTTGACCCCCGACTTGAACTGCGTAACGCCCATGCAGTAGTACAGCGCCATGGGCTTCGCCTGCGCGAGGATCCGCGCCGCCTTCACGATGAGCGAAGGATCTTCAAGTCCGCAGATCGAGGCGACGTGCTCGGGCGTGTATTTCTCGAGCGTTTTGGAAAGCTCATCGAATCCCTCGCAGCGGGATTGGACGTATTCCTTATCGTAAAGGCCTTCCTTCAGCGCCACGTGGGCGAGCCCGTTCAGGATGGCGATATTGGTTCCCGGCTTGATCTGGAGAAAGACGTCCGCGTATTTCGCGAGATCGATCTCCCTGGGGTCCGCAACCACGAGCTTCTTGCCGTGGCTGATCACCTGCTGCTTTATCATGGATCCTATCACGGGATGGTTTTCCGTGGTGTTCGATCCTATTACCAGGAAGGCCTCCGTGAGGGGTATCTCCCTGATCGAGTTCGTCATCGCTCCGGAACCGAGTGTTGCCGCCAGACCGGCGACCGTGGAGCTGTGTCAAAGCCGCGCGCAGTGGTCGACGTTGTTCGTACCGATCACCGCGCGCATGAATTTCTGAAGCAGGTAGTTTTCCTCGTTGGTGCATTTCGCGGACGAGAAGGCCATGATCGAATCGGGGCCGCTTTCCGCCTTGATGCCGGAGAACCTGGATGCGACCAGGTCGAGCGCTTCGTCCCATTCGGCTTCTTCCAGCTTCCCGTTTTTCTTTATGAGCGGTTTCGTGAGGCGTTTGTCGCCCTGCACAAAATCGAACCCGAAGCGGCCCTTCACGCACAGGTGTCCTTCGTTGGGCCCGGTTTCATTGCCCATCGCCTTGACCAGCGTTCCCTCGCGGTTGGTATAGAAATCGATCTTGCATCCCACGCCGCAGTAGATGCAGATACTCGATTCCTTCTGCAGCTCCCACGCCTGCCCGCGTCCCAGCACCGTCTGGAACGACAGCGCGCCGGTGGGACAGAGCTGGACGCAGTTACCGCACTGGACACAGCCGGAATCGCCCAGCGTATCGAACATTCCGGAGGTGAGGTGCGCATGTGAGCCTCGTCCGGCGAAATTCCAGATGTTACTCATTTGTATCTCGCCGCATGCCTTGACGCACCGGCCGCACAGGATGCAGCGATTCTCGTCGCGCCGCAGTCCCTGGCTCGAGGTCGTATCGGTCACCCGGTCGTTTCGGGGGAATTCCCGCTGCGGCGGGGCGACGTCGTATCGGAAGCAGAGCCCCTGGAGCGCGCAGTCCCCGTTGGCTTCGCAGTAAAGGCAGTTGTGGTCCCCTTCGGCGAGAAGGAGCCCGAGTATGCCCCTGCGTATTTCGGTGATTTCGGCGTCGTCGGTGTCGACCTTGAGTCCGTTCGTCGCCGGCTCGGTGCAGGACGCCTTGAGCATGGAATCGTTTACGCGAACGAGACACACCCTGCACGCTCCGGTCTTACTGACCCGGGGATGATAGCACAGGTGAGGGATATCGATGCTATTCGCCCGCGCAATTTCCAGGATTGTTTGTCCGCGCTTTCCGGTCACCTCCCTGCCGTCAATGGTAAGCTGAATAGTCTCCATGTAGGTGCTCCTCTATGTAATTTTCTCCGAAGCCGCTGGAATACGCGGTGTCGGCGTGTGACTATGGGCGGAACAGGGGACACGCAAATCTGCCGTCCGAACGAAATCCATGACACGCACGCCGGGTAGCGGGAAACGATAAGGTCTGCCGGCCTGTGCACGTGAATTTCAGATCCTTAAACCATGATTTCGGTCGAGGGCATGCCGTTATAAATACCCGGGACCGGTGCGCGGGCGCATCGAATACGTCGGCCGGCTCCTGGTCCGGGCACACGAAAGACCCAGGGGACGACCTTCCTGTAATGCGATGCGCGATGATGCTGAAACAACGAGGGAGTTATAGTTACCTCCGCCGCGTCTTTAAAACACGGCGAACGAAATCACAACATTATATCATATCAAAATTTGTTTCCCGGTTTGTCAAGCCAATCCGCATTTATTCTGTTAATAAAAACAAGATATTCAGGCTGCGGGCCTGGGACGGGATTTATCCGCCGGGGGAGCCTGGCAGATTGCGCAGTGAGTCATCACGGTACCGGTGGATGCTCGAAAAAGCCGGGGGAATGCATTCCGGGACGCGGTTACAGTCCTGTGAACGCCGTCAGCGCCGCTGCACCTCGTTTTCGTAGGCCTGCATCGCGACCCTGCGGTTCATGCGCAGTTCCTCATTGGTGGGATCGTCCTCGATCCCGCGGGTGAACGCCTGGAGCGCTTTCTTGAACTTCCCCATCTTATAGTAGCTTTTTCCTATGTTGTTGTTGGTCTCGGCGGATATCTTCGGGTCGTTCGTCGCGCGCTGCGCCTGCAGGAAGGTGTCGATCGCGCGGTCGTACATCTCCTTTTTCATGTACATCATCCCCAGGGAAAGCAGCGCCTCGGCGTCGTTGGGCTTCATGACGAGCGCCTTCTGGATGTAGTTCTGCGCCTTCTCCATGCCCGCCTCGCCGCCCTTGGGCGAACCGGACTCCAGGATTCCCAGGTTGATATACGCCTTGCGCGCGTAGTCGTTCCGGTCGTTGATCTCGATCACCCGCTTGTACTCCTCGATCGCGTACTCGTTCTGGCCCCGCTTGTAATACACGGTCGCGAGGGTGAAATGCGCGTCCTGTAAATCCGGCCATCGGCGGAGTATCCGCTGGTACTCGTCCATCGCGAGGTCGTAATGGTTGTTCTCATAATAGTAATCGGCGAGCGCGAGCAGCGGCTGCGGGTTTTCGGGGTTCAGATCGGCGGCCTTGCGCCAGGTTTCGATCGCGAGCTCGGGCTTTTTGGCGTGCTTGTACGCGATCCCCAGGTTGAAGAGGGCCGCGTCGTCCTTGGGGCTGATAGCGAGCGCCCTCTGGTACGCCTCTATCGCCTCACGGTAGCGCTGCGTATCGTCCAGGATGTTGCCCATGTTTAGGTAGGCGATCCGCGCGTTCTCGGATGCGGGCTCGTAGGTCGTGATCCTGTGATAAAAATCGTAGGCGCGGTCGAGCTCGCCTTTTTCATAATAGACCTCGGCGATGCGCGAGAGGATCTTCACGTTGCGCCGGTTGGTGGTCAGCAGCTTGTTGTACGCGTCCAGGCTCTTGTCGTATTCGCGGAGGGACAGATAGGCCTCTCCCAGTCCCTCGAGGACGTTCGCGTCGTCCTTGCCCAGCTCCTCCGCCTTGAGGAACTCGCGGAGGGCCTCGGCGTCCTTCTTCTGCTTGAAGTACACGATGCCCAGGTTGTAGTGATTCACGGGGTCCTTCGGGGCGATATTCGTCGCGAGGGAGAGGAACTTTTCGGCCTGGTCGTAGTCGCGGCGCTCGGTGTAGATCACGCCCAGCTTTCCATACGCGAGCCGCGCGATTTCGCCGATACGGTCGGCGGTCCCGGCGCGCTTGAAATACTCGATCGCGGAGGCCTCGTCTCCCTTCTTGAAAAGCGTCATCCCCAGGTTGTACAGCGCCGCCGGGTTGTCCGACTCCATGTCGAGTACCGTTTCGAATTCCTTCGCGGCGTCCTTGAAGTTGCCCTTCTCGAACTGGATGTTTCCCAGCAGTATCCGGTTCTTCACGCTCTTCGAGTCCGCGTCCACGGCCTTTTCGGCCGCCTCGCCCGCCTTCTCGTAGTCCTTCTTGTGCCGGTAGGCGAGCGCGAGGTTCCGGTAGATGAGGGGATTCTTGCGGTCGTACCGGATCGCGCGGTTGTAAAGCTCAATCGCCTTCGCCGCCTCGCCCTTCTCGTCGTAGATAATGCCGGAGTAGGTGAGGGCGACGGCCTTTTCCTCGTCGCTCGCGTCGGACTCAACGGCCTCGGAGAATTCCGCGAGTGCATCCTTGAAATAGCCCTTGCGATAGCTCTCGATCCCGCGGCGCAGGTTCGTGTTCTCGTAGCGCCCGTCGGGCAGCTCGGCTTTATCGCCGCCCGAGAACACGGCGTCGTCGGATACGCGCTTGTCCTTGTCTTTGGGAGAGAAAAGCTGGGGCTTCTTGATCACCGCGGTGACCAGGAGAATGGCGCCCACCGCCAGCAGCGTGACGCCCGCGACGATGATGGCGGGTTTGAGCCTCCGCCGACGCTCCTCCGGCGAGAGGTTGATGCGGTTTCTCCGGATATCGGCGGGATCGATCAGGTCGTCCCCGGGATCGTCCGGCGCCATGGTAAACCTACTTTTTCCCGTTGGGCTCACGCTCGTGCGCGTCCTCCCGTTTCAGCTCCGTTCTCTTTATCGCGTCAAGAATGCCGTTGATAAACTGCCCCGAGCTTTCCCCGCCGTACAGCTTGCCGAGCTCTATCCCCTCGTCGATGGTAACGATCACGGGTATGTCGGGAACGTACAGGAGCGCGTAGATGGAGATCCTGAGAATGGATTTATCCACCGCGCTCAGGCGCTCGAATTTCCAGTTCTTCGAATGCCGTATGATGAGCCCGTCGATCGTCTCGAGGTTTTCCAGCGATCCGCGGATGAGCGAAACGGAGAATTCGCGAATATCGTCCGGGATGTCCCGGTCGACCCATTTAAGATCGGCGAGCTCTTCGACGTCGGTCCGCACCGTTTCATACATGTACAGCGCCTGAAGCGCGTACTCGCGTGCCTTGCGCCGGTGTCCCATTAAGCTAATTGTCGGAAAAGGTTGGCCATTTCGATAGCGGCCATCGCGGCGTCGAATCCCTTGTTCCCGGACTTGGTGCCCGCGCGCTCTATGGCCTGCTCGATCGAGTCCGTGGTGAGCACGCCGTAGATTACGGGCATGCGCGCCGCGAGCCCTATCTGCGCCACACCCTTGGATACCTCGGAGGCGACAAAGTCGAAGTGCGGGGTCGCGCCCCGGATCACCGCGCCCAGGCATATCACAGCGTCGTGTTTTTTCTGTTCGGCGAGCGCCTTCGCGGCGGCCGGTATCTCGAAGGATCCCGGGACCCACACCAGGGTGATGGCGTCCTCGGCGGCGTTGTTGCGCCTGAGGCAGTCGAGCGCGCCCCCGAGGAGCTTCTGCGTTATGAATTCGTTGAACCGCGAGACGACTATCGCGAAACGTAATCCCGTCGCGTCCAGTTTGCCTTCTATTACGTTCATATCCGTACCTTTATCGTTGTAATCGCCGCGCCGCCGTATCGTGTGCCGGGGGTCACCGGAAAATCCGGCCGGCGTATCGGCCCCCGATGCCTCTTGATCGATCCAGACCCGGAAATGCGCCCCGGGACGGGGGATGGTCCGATACTCCTCCGTGCGGTGAATCGCACGGTAGTGACCCTCATGCTCGCCGCCGCGAAGGCCAATAGTCAAGCCTTTTTCTTACCACCCCGCGGCGGTCATGAAGGTGACAACCTGTTCGGGAATTTTGCTGTCGGAAAAATAGCGCTTCGAAACGCCATGGGCTATCCAGATGGGAAGCCCGCCCCAGGCGAGCAGGCGGAACCCGTAGCCCGCGCCCGCAACGTCCTGCCCGTCGGGCGCGATAATGCGCGCGTAGTCGAGAAACAGGTTCATCCGCAGGCGCGAGAAGATATTGAAGCTGAACCGCCCGTTCACGAGCGCGAAGCTTTCGACCCGGAACTGGTCCACTGTCGTGCCGTGGACGACGTCGATCTTGGCGTTGTCGATCGAGCCGCCGAACCGGGGCCGCGTGAGAAAGTCGTTGTCGTCGCCCCCCTTGTAGCGCGCGCGCAGCACGAGGTTTTGGTCGCTCGCTCCCAGCCACCCCAGGGTCAGGGTGCCCGAGTAGATCCAGAAGGTGCGCGCGAACGAGCCGCTCTGGTGTTCACCGGGCTCGCCCCACGGTTCCCACTTGCTGCGTATTCCATAGCCCGCCCAGCCCTCGAGTCCCACGCCGTGGGTGAGCTGGTCGATTCCCTTTTCCTTGAGCTGCTCCAGGGCGAGATCGATCCGGGGAAAGACATTCACGTGATTGTCGGGCATGTTGAAATCTTCGGGCGCATCGCGCTTCACGAAGAAGTACTGCCGCGAGTCCAGCGAGAAGGTGACGGCCGTCCTGTAAGGCGTCTGCACCTTGAGGGACACGATCTCCGATCCGTAGTTCGTGTAGAAGCGGCGCTCTTCAACGGCTTTTCCCCCCGCGAAACCGATATTGGTGCCGCTCGCGTAGAGGAACGAACCCACGACGGTTTCGCTCAGGGTCGTGCGGCTCCAGGGAGTCTTTTTATGCTTGAATCCCATTGAGAGCTTATAGCCCACCCATTTGAATGAGAAATCGGTATCGGAGCCGAAAATCCCCTGCTTGTCGCTGATGAAGACTGGGCCGTAGAGCGCCTTCTTTTCCCCGAGTGGAGCCTCGCCCAGGAGGACCAGCACGGATTCTATCTCCTCACTCGCGCTCTTCTTGAAGGAAGAGAGATCGGCCTCGCTGCTTGCCTCGCGCTTTTCGAGCTGTTCGTCCTTCTTCTGCCGGTACCATTCGCGCGCGGCGAGCTCTTGAAGAAAGTTTTGCTGCGCCTCCTGCGCTTTTTTCTGCACCTCGAAGAGCTGGTCGAGCGGGTCGACCGGCTTTGCCTCCTCGTCGGCGCTCACGGCCCCCGGGGTCAAGAGACAGATGCACAGTGCCGCGAGGGCCGCGCAGGCTCGTATGATGATTTTACGTGTATTTCTGGAATTCCTCATCGCATTATCGCTTTCTCATGAAAAGGCGCCCGGGGCGCGCAGATGCCGGCCGGGGAGCGGACCGTCCCGCCTCCCGCGTTTTTTTTATTATCGGATGGTAAGGGCGCGGGCCTTATGACGCAATCATCTTTCTCAGCCGCTGGGCGATAACCTGCATGATGTTGATGGATATGGCGGGATTGTCCCGAAGGGTGAGGAGGAAGTCCCTGCGCTGGATGAAGAGGAGCCGCGATTTCTTCGTGGTACGCGCGCTGGCGCTCCTTGGCTCCGTATCGATGATGGAAAGCTCGCCGATACAGCTGCCCGGCCCCAGTTTGGCGAGCGATTTGCCCCTCGTATAGACTTCCACCTCGCCCTCGGCAAGAATATAGAGCTCGTCCCCCATGGTTCCCTCACGGATGAGATCCTTGTCCCGGGGGAGGTCCATCTCACCCGTGATCTGGGCTATGTGGAACAGTTCGTCCATCTGAAGCTCCCTGAAAAGGGTGTTCTCCTTCAGGAAGACCATTTTCTCGACCAGTGACAGCATTTCCTGTTCCTCCCCGCCCGGCCCTGCCGGGCCGTCGCATATATATGCCCTGATCGCGCCCGCGCAGGCCCGCAGGGGGCGGGCGAGGTGGGGCGCGAAATATCCCGACAGTGAAGCGAGCGCTGCGGCTATTTCGGAGGCATCCGCGCAGCTCAGGCTTTCGCCCGGGGCGGGGGCGGTCTCCTCCCTTTCAAGCAAGGCCAGGGCGCGGCGCGCAACCTTCCCCGACGATTCGATGTATTCCAGGATGTAGTTGTTGAGGTCCCTGTCTTTCAGGAGCAGGTTGGAATCGTATACCTCTTCCATGTCG
Organism: Spirochaetota bacterium; assembly: GCA_004297825.1. Taxonomy (NCBI): domain Bacteria; kingdom Pseudomonadati; phylum Spirochaetota; species Spirochaetota bacterium. The sequence goes on along the minus strand of SCSX01000055.1, from coordinate 49,992 downwards.
ACGCCCGTGAGCACCGCCAGGCACTTGAGCACGAGATGCTTGTGTAAATCCCTGAAGGAATCGAACACGTCCGCGGTAAACCTGACGGGTATGGAGTCCCGGTACGCCTGCGGCACTGCCGCGAGAAAGGCGTCCCTGAGCCGGTGCAGGTACAGGGTCTTGTCTATCTCGTAATCGAGGAAGGCCTCCATCGCGCGGACCGGCTTCACCTCGAGGCTCGTCAGGTAGTTGAGATAATTGGACTTTTGCGGAAAGCTCCTCGTTTCCAGGAGGCGCTTCAGGATCAGGTCGCGCGTCTTTTCGTCGAACCGGAAGATCGCGGTCATGTGCTCGAAGGGTATGGCGGCCCGGTAATCCAGGAGGATGGCGCGATCGATTTCGGTGAGGCTGTCGGCGCGCGTGATGAATGCCGCGAGCTCGCCAAACGGCGCGTGGCGGTACCGGTACAGGATGCGGCGCGCCTGCGCCCGGTCCAGGAGCTCCGCACGCACGGCGAGCTGTGTGAGGAACAGGCCGTCGCCCGTCGCCTTCGCGAGCCCCAGGAGCCCCGTGGTCGCGTAGACCGGGGGGAGCGCCTGGGCGAGCAGGACGAATTCCTCGGGGGGCAGCGCACCCGAAAGGACGCCGCCCCCTATTTCGGTCAGCGCGGCAAGTGCGCGCGAATCCGCGTCGCGGGTACCGGTCCCGTCATCCCCCGGACGGGAGAGCAGGAGCGCACGGGCAAAGCGCTCCGCGGCGGATTCCGGGGCATACCCCGCCAGGAGCTTTTCCCGTTGCGTGAAAGCGAGTCCGCGGGCATGACCCAGGCCAAGGCTCCTCACCAGGGGGTCGGGGTCGGCCAGGGCGGCGGCGGCGAGCGCGTCCGCGCCTTCGTACCGGCTGCCTTCCAGGAGCCCGAACATGAGCTCCTTGCTCCTCCGGGAAAGGGACGGGAAGTGCGGCGCAAGGTGGTTCAGCAGGTCCAGGGAGGGAGCGGCGTGAAAGAACGCCTCCATAATCCTGACGGAGCGGCCGTCGGCGACGCCGTGGCGCGCGAGCGACTCGTAGCTCGCGTACTCGGGGTTGCGGGCCCCCGCGGCCAGATCGAGCGAGAGGCGTTTTTTCAGGGTTTTCCGATACGCCCGGTTCTGGAAAAAGGTGAGGGCGACGAACGCGCAGCCCGTGACGATCGCCAGGGCGTATCCCTGTTCCGCGGGAAGCTTTTTATAGATAAGAAGCAGGATTCCCCCCCCGGCGACCATGCCCAGCGGGCTCACGATGCCGGTGAGGAAGGACTTCACCTCGGTGATGCGGTCGCGCGGCGATGCCGCCATGATGATATTGAACACGGGCACGCGGAACAGGAGGCCCAGGTTCTTCCTGAAAAACCGGAGCGCGACGCCCGCGAGTATTCCGGGGGAGACGATCGCGAGGGTTATGAACGCCAGGAAGGACCCCGGGTAGAAATAATTCGAGGCCTGCACGCCGGCGCGCTTGATGAGCCGGGATACCAGGAAGAGCTGGAGGAGCAGCGTGACCAGGTCGGCGGAAAAGGTATAGACCGCCAGGAAGCGCGCGAGTTCCTGCTTCGTTTCAAAAACCGCGTTGAAGATGTGCGCGAAATAGTACTCGGAAACCTGGTTCACGATGGACATGACGAATACGACCAGGAGCGACCAGGTGAAGATCGGGGACGAGTAGGACAGCTTTATCTTCCGCGCAAACCGTTCGAAGATGCGCAGGTCGGGCAGGAGCTCGCGCCCGCCGGCCCTGGGCGCCGCGCCCGCGGCGGCGGCGCGCTTCCGGAGCAGGAGGACGGGGATCGCCAGGAGCGCCCCGCTGGCGGCCCACATGTAGAACCCGTACAGGGAAATGTCCCTGGCGAAGATGGTGAAGCACAGGGCGCTCGCCGCTATCCCGCCCAGCTTTCCCCCGCCCATGAGGAAGGGCAGGATGCGCTTCGAATTGCGCAGGGTCATGTACTGGTAAATGAAATTGAAAAAGTGCATGTCCAGGAAAAAGGTGAACAGGTAGTTTGCGAGGTAGAGGGAGAAGACGTACCACCGGTATTCCGTGTGCGCGTACCGGGACGCGAGGGCGATGATCCCCGTGGCGAGCGCGATAAGGAGAAAATATCCGCGCCGCATGGAAATCTTGAGGAGCAGGAGGTTATACAGCGTCCCGCTCAGGATGAGGGCGATGCCATTGTAGACGAAGAAGCGGGAGAGCCCCTGAGCGCCGTACGTTTTAAGAAACAGGGTCTCTGTGAATATCTGGCCCAGCGAATAAAAGCAGCCGGAGAAAAAATAGAGCATGAAGAGCGGAATGGCGAACCCGTACTCGTCCTGCCGGAGAGAGAAGAGCTTCCATCCCGCCTTTCTGAGATTCATTCCGGACGCTGTCCTTACTTGGACATCGCCATCTGGACGAACTCCAGGGTCTTGCGCACGTCATCCTGGAAGAAGCACTTGAGGCCGTCTTCCCAGTCGTACTCCTTTATCATCTTTTCCATGCGCTCGTGGAGGGGCCGGCGCAGAAGGTACTTGAGGCGCGAGAAGGCGCGTCCCGGGTTGTCGATCCACAGGGACACGAGCTGTTTCGCGCGGTTGATGAGCTCGGCCTCCTCGACGATCTCGTCCACGACGCCTATCTCCCTCGCCCTGTTCACGTCGAGCATCTGGCCGAAGTAGATGAGGTCTCGGTAATTGCGGTCGCTGTCCATCCCGAAGCGGACGATTTCGCCCTGGGTGACCGCGAGCGGCAGTCCAATCTTGATTTCACTCATGCCGTATTTCGCCTTGGGATTGGGGGTGGCGATCTTGTAATCGCACGCCATCGCGATAATGAGGCCGCCCGCGACCGTGTGGCCGTTCAGCGCGGCGATCACGGGTTTCTTGCACATGAACAGGTCGAGCATGCCCGGCTCCTCGATATCCCTGAAAAAGTCGGCGACCTCTTTGGGGGTCTTGAAGGAAAGGAACAGGGGGAGGTTGAACCCGGACGAAAAGAACTTTCCGGAACCGGTGATGATGATGCCCTTGGGCGAGGGGTTGTTGTTCGCCTGGTCGATCGCGCTTTTAAGACCGGTGAAAAATTCGTGCGTAAGCGAATTGTCCCTGCCGTTCTCTATGGTGAGTATGAGGATATCGTCCTCGATCCGCTGGTGCAGCATAAAAGCCTCCATGAAATTGCTGGAATGTGTCCAGCCGCAGGGTAAGGAGGGGGGTCCGCCCGTTCAAGAATAAAATGCGCGGGTGGGGAATTTTTAATCCGGGACGAAGCTGGAAACGATCCCCTCGAACACGGGTTTCAGGACTTCATAGTCGTCGTCCATGCCGGAACAGTTCAGGACGAACGCCCTTCTGCCCTTAATCACGTACAGCGCCGTCACGTGTATCTTCGCGGGCCCCAATGTGTAGGTGTATTCCGACCGGATCGCGTGCGCGCCGCCCGACATGGTCTCCGTTTCGCCCATCACCGTGAAGCCGGTCAGGACGGATTTAATGCTCTCCATGTTGACGTTAAGGTAGGCCCGGAGGCCCTGGGTTTCGGGGACGGTTTCCGTCGCGACGATCGCGTTGGGGCGGAACAGGGACTGCGAGGCCGTGTCCGAGGCGATGACCGCGACGCCGCTCTCGTGTTCCCGCAGTTCCCACCCCGGGGGAAATTTGACGGCGAAGCTCCCGTCCTTTCCCGAAAACACGCCCGGGTCCTTTTTCCCGCACGAAAGGCCCGCGGCGAGGAGCGCGGCCGCGAGCGCGATCGTCCGCGCGGTCCGGCATACGCATGTGGTTCGTGTGTTCATGAAGGCCTCCTGGACGCGGCGAGTTCGAAACGGGGCGCAGTATAGCCCCCGCGACGAATATGACAAGGAGTATTTTGGGCCGTCAGGCGCGCCGGCGCGCCGAAACGCGGGCTTGACAATACGCGATGTGTCATATAACATTCCATCGTGGCGTTTGCGTCATCCGTGACCTGTCCGGAGAAGAGGGGGGCGCCGATACACCGGACGGCGGTTTCGACGCGGCGGGTTTTAATATCGGACCCCCTGCGTTCGACAAGATACCCCCGGTCATCCGCATCGTGCAATGGACTATTCGCGCCGATTCCGCCCGTGCGGTTCTGTGAACGGGCGGGTATAGGGTCAATGTCTAAGCTGTTCCAGGGACTTACTATATTCATTTTAAGGAGAAGACGATATGAAGAAATTCGCATCCAGGACGCTCCTCATCGCGGTGGCGGTCGCGTGCCTCGTGTCCGCGGCCTTCGCATTTTCGGTGGGCGGTAAGGAAATGGTGCTGAACGGGACCGGCTCCAGGAGCATATTCATGCTCGGCTCGGTGTATTACGCATTCCTGTACGTGCCCGATACGCTCAAGGGCAAGGACGGGACCGAGATACTCGAAGCGGACGCGCCCATGTCGGTGGTGCTTCTCATCGATTCGGGTATGCTCACGCGCGACCGTTTTTTCAAGGCCATACGCGAGGGCTTCGAGAAGGCCGCGGGGGCTGGATACGCCACCGACCAGGCCGAGGCGTTCCTGAGCCTGTTCGGGGATGTCGAGATGAAAAAGGGCGATTACGTGTACCTGAGCTACGACCCGGCCTCCGGACTGGCGGCGAGCCTGCAGCCCGCCGGCGGGGCGGCGAAATTCTTTGGCACCATCCCGGGGCTTGGGTTCAAAAAGGCGCTGTACGCGATCTGGCTGGGACCCAACCCGGTCCAGGAATCCTGTAAAAACGGAATGCTCGGCCGATAGTGCCCAACTGCGGATTCGGCCTTCCCCGCGGGGAAGGCCGAATCCAAGGGTCCCTCGGAAATGCGCCCCGTGAAGGCGCGGAAGCGTTTCCGCGCCTTCACGGGGCGGTCTTCCCCCCGATACCACAAGTGTTTGACTTTAATCGGCGCCGGCCGTATACTGCGCCCCGTTGAATCAGGGTGTGCGTAAATCTCCCCGCGTGGTGCGGGAAAAATCCCTCAATTGAAAGGAGGATTCAAGATGAAGAAGCTATTATTGGCTCTGCTCATTATCGCGGTCGCCGCGGGCGTGACCGTCGCGAAGGACAAGGACAAGGCGAAAGCCAAGGCCAAGGCGAAAATCGAGGCCAAGGATGACGCCACCGTTGACGCCCTCAAGTTTTTCCTGTCGAAACAGGCCGATTACGTGATGATGCTGCGGGCCTACCAGTATACCGTGACCGACGAAAAAAATAACTCGTATTCCTACGTGGTCACCGACAAGAGCGGCCAGGCCGCGAAAGAGGCGGGCCTCACGAAGAAGGACAAGGGCAAGTTCGCCGGCGCGTTCGCGAACCGCGACGGCGCCCGCATCGCGCAGCTCTGGGCCGAAAACAAGGACGCGCTCATGGCCCTCCTGCCCAAGGCCAAGTACGAAGAGCTGCTCAAATACGACGTCGACGCCGCGGTCACCTACAGGGAGAGCGCAAATTACAAGACGCACATGGCGGCGCTCGTCAAGGCGTGCCCCAAGCCGAGCCAGGAAGTAAGCGACAAGGCCGGCGAAATATGCAACTGGGAAAACTACAAGCAGCTTACCTTCTGGTACCGCCGCACGATGGAAAAGAACGACGAGGCGACACTCCAGGTTCTCAAGGACATCCAGGCGTTCTATAAATAACGGCATTCTCGCTTCCGCCCCCGCGGCAATCGCACGCGCGGGGGCGCATCACGCCGCCAATTGCCGCCCCGCTCATCGTGTGCCGGTCCGCGAGGGGCGCCGTCTGCCGCGTTAAGCCCGCCTCAGGGTGCGGCAAAGGGCAATACCTAACGCCCGCCCGGTTTCCCCGCCATTACCAGGAACTATCTGTCAATATATGCTTGATTTTTGTATAGAAAATATGCACATCGGATTAATGTAGTTGAAATTTTACACGCATTGGACTCAGGTGTCAGGTGAGGCGCGGCGCGCCTCACGGCACGGAAGGCATGGCTGCCGTACGCTCCGGACCGATCTACCATACTCTACCACACTTCAGGAGGTCTCAAATGGCTCTCAACAAACTCCTCGATTCGAGGGACGTGCGATTTATCCTTTTTGAAATGCTCGAAATCGACAAGCTCAACAAGTATCCCAAGTACGGCGACCTGGACAGGGGCACCATGGAAGAGGTGCTCGCGCTCGCGGAGAAAATCGCCGTGGAGCAGGTGTATCCCGCGAACGCCCTTGCGGATAAGATCGGGGTAAAATACGACCCCGCGACCAAGAAGGTGACGGTGCCGGAGCCCTTCAAGCCGGGGCTCAAGGCCTACCACGAGGCCGGTTTCATGGCCATGGCGGAAGACCCCGAGCTGGGCGGCATGAACATGCCCGTGAGCCTTGCCCTCGCCGCGAGCGACATCTTTACCTCCGCGAGCCTCGCGTTTACCATGTATCCCGGCCTCACGCACGGGGCCGCCATGCTCATTCACACGTTCGGGACCCCGGAGCAAAAGGATACCTACCTGGAAAAAATGCTTTCAGGGGTATGGGGCGGTACCATGTGTCTCACCGAGCCGGAGGCCGGTTCCGATGTGGGTAACCTCAAGACAAAGGCCGTGAAACAGGCCGACGGGACGTACCGCGTATCCGGGCAGAAGATTTTCATCACCGCGGGGGAAAACGACGTCTACGAGAATATCATCCACCCGGTGCTCGCGCGCGTCGAGGGCGACCCGGTCGGCACGAAGGGGATTTCCATATTCATCGTGCCCAAATTCCTGGTGAACAAGGACGGCACGCCGGGCGCCAGGAACGATGTGGTCTGCACGGGGACGGAACACAAGATGGGCATTCACGCATCGGCGACCTGCTCGCTGTCGTTCGGCGACAACGGGAGCTGCGTGGGCTACCTCCTGGGCCAGGAGCGCCAGGGTATGAAGATCATGTTCCAGATGATGAACGAGGCGCGCCTGGGGGTGGCCATGCAGGGGCTCTCCGTATCGTCGACCGCCTACATGCACGCCATCACCTACGCCCGCAACCGCGCGCAGGGGGTGCACGTCACCCAGATGCTGAACCCGGAGGCGCCCAAGGTGTGCATCATCCAGCACCCTGACGTCAAGCGCATGCTCCTTTACATGAAGTCCTACGTCGAGGGCATGAGGATGCTCGTGTACTACCTGGGACATGTCATCAACACGCACCAGGTGGGCGACGAGGAGGCTAAAAAGGAAGCGATGGGATTGGCCGAGATACTCATACCCATCGCGAAGGCCGGCAACACGGACATGTCCGCGCTCATCGCGTCCGAGTCCATCCAGGTGTTTGGCGGCTACGGCTATTGCGCCGATTACCCGGTGGAACAGTTCATGCGCGATTCAAAAATCACCGCGGTGTATGAAGGGACCAACGGCATCCAGTCGATGGACCTGACCATGCGGAAGATTTTAATGAACCCTGAGCAGTATAATTATTCCGTCTTGAAAAAGCGCATGGCGGCGACCATCGCGAAGGCGAAGGGCACGGTCGATGACAAGTATCTTGGTCTTCTCGAGCGCGGCATCGCGAAGCTGGATGAGGTCATCGACATGATGAAGAAGCAGATGGGCGAGGGCAAATTCCTCCACCTCTTCATGAACGCGACCCCGCTGCAGCAGGCGATGTTCATGCTGGCCCTGGCCTGGCTCCATATCGAGAGCCTCACCGTGAGTATCCCGAAAATGAAGGCGCTCGTGGGCGACCTCAAGGGCCCCGAGCGGGAGAAATTCCTGGAGGACAACGCCGAGGCGGCGTTCTACAACGGGCGCGTGCTTTCGTCGCAGTTCTACCTGGGCATGGAGTTCCCGAAATACTTCGGGCGCATCGAGACCATTACGTTCGGCGAAACCGCCGTCATAAAGGCCTCGCCGAGCGCGTTTACGGGGGCACCGCTAGAATAGACCGGCATACAGTCATCACATATTCGTCCCGGAACGTATCCGTCGTCGACGATGCCATCGTCGCCGCCGTGCCGTAGAGACGCGATTAATCGCGTCTCTACGGCACGGCGGCGGCCGATACGGTCCCGGGGCGTTTTTATTCCCCGCCCTTTCGCATCATTTCCCCGATGAACAGGTTGTAGCCCGACATGCGCCGCCTCTTCGCGCGCGCGTTCCACTGTGCACGCTCCGCGTCGCCCATGACCTGCCAATGTCGGACCAGGCCCGAGAACCGAATTCGCCGTATGGCCTGCGCGGGCGTCGCGGGGCGTGTCCACCTCGCTTTCCTGCGTACATAGGCGCTTCCCTTCCAGCTTGAAAAGATGAAATCCCCCAACGATCCGCGCGCTTCACGGATGAGACCGCCGAATTTGATGCGAGCCATGCGTATCCTCCCCCCGATGTTTTTAGTGCCTTGCTGCTGATTTTTATACGTACGGCATGAGGCAAATAAAAAATTTTTTTCCGGGGGCATAAAAATCCATGGAAACACGGGGGACGGAAGAGGAGGGGATCGATGAGATAGACGGGTTCGGCAGACTGGAATGGATAATGGAATGAAAGTCGGAAAGCCGGGTGGCAGAATACGGTTAATGAACTGAAACGAAGGTGAAACGAAGCAGGATGGGCCTAGAGGAAGGAGACCATATCTCCGTTGAAATGAAAGATGTTCCCGTAGAGCTTGAAAATGAAAAAACCGATGACGATCACGAGTAGAATTATGAGCGCGATATGCATCCGTGCGAACAGATGATCCGGGATAAATTTTTTGACCTTGCTCAATAGAATCGCCAGGAAGATGAGGTAGCCTCCAAGCCCCCCGCACGCCGACAGTATGAAGATCGTTTTTATGACGGGGCCCACATCCTGGAATAACTTGAAGTCGAGAAACATGCGGAAGCCTATGATCCACCAGATGATAATCCCGGGATTGGTGATCGCGATGGTAAACCCGGTAAAAAAGGAGATCCTCTTCTTATATACGAGCGGATACGTGTGCCTGTGGTGGACGTGGTGCTTGTATTCCTCCCAGGTCCGGTAGATGATGAAGAGAAGCACGCCGATCCCCAGTATATAAATGAATATCTGGAAGTCCTGGTGGAAGAGGAACTGTCCGAACCCGAACAGTGTAAGTATGCCGTAGATGAGGTCGGAGGTCGCGGAGCCGAACGCGACGGCGATCGCCGGCTTTAAATGGCCGTTAAGCGCCTTTTTGGCGACCTCGAGCTGCACGGCGCCTATGGGGACGGCGGAGAGAAAGCCGAGAATTGCCCCAAAAACGACGAGTGCGAGAAGTTTAAATATTAGATAGCTGTCGAAAACCATGGCAAATGGTGAATGGCGCTTTTATACTACGGCCGGGGAAAACGTGTCAAGAGATAAAATCCGGCGCAATGGCGGGCGCTCCCCTGCATTACCTGGATTTCAAATATTCCGGCACGGGAAACGTATACGGTTTGTGCGTCATGGGATTGTCGAAGACGACGCACACTGTATCGAATAATGTCTCGATCAGGTCGTAGCGCACCACCTCGCGCGGGGCGCCCTGGGCGAACAGCGCCCCCTCCCTGAGCGCGATAATCCTGTCGCAATAGTCCGACGCCATGTTGATGTCATGGAGCGCCGCGATCACGGTGGTGCCCTGGGAGGCGCGGGCGTGCAGGAGATCCATGACCTGTGCCGCGTGACGGATATCCAGGTGCGTTACCGGTTCGTCGAGCAGGATCACCGGCGAGCCCTGCGCGAGGGCGCGCGCGATGAACGCGAGCTGGCGCTCCCCGCCCGAAAGCCCGGTCATGGGGCGGCGCGCGAGATGGGCGATGCCCGAGGTTTCGATCGCCGATAATGCGTGGATCCTGTCCTGCGTATCGTCTAACAGCCACGGGGAACGATGGGGGAAACGCCCCATACGGACAAATTCCTCGACGCTGAAGGGAAGGAGGTTTTCAACGAACTGGTGGACCACCGCGACCTCGCGCGCGAATTCGCGCGCTCCCCATGCGGAGAGCGCCTTTCCGCGAAACAGCAGGTCCCCGGCCGAGGGCGCCAGGATTCCCGAGAGCATTTTCAGCAGCGTGCTTTTTCCCGCGCCGTTGGGGCCGATGAGCGCCGTGAACCCTCCCTCCTCGATCGACAGGCTGAGCGCGCTGATTACCGTGCCCGTGCCGTACGAGGCGGAGAGCCCCTTAGTCTCGAAAAGCTTCATGCCGCGTCCCTCCCTCTCGCGAGGAGCAGCCCCAGGAAAAAGATTCCGCCGAAAAACCCCGTGATCACGCCGGCGGGGATCTCGTAGGGGGGCACGATCGCGCGCCCGGCGGCGTCGGCGAGGGCGAGGAAGGCGCCGCCGGCAAGCGCCGAGTAGGGAAGCAGCCTCCGGTGTCCCGGCCCGGATACCAGCCGTACCACGTGGGGGACGATAAGTCCCACAAAGCCGATCACCCCCGCGAGCGCGACCGAAACGGCGGCCAGCATGGAGCCTATCCAGAAGATGCGCACGATCTCCGCGCGGCTCACGCCCAGTCCCTTCGCGAAGGACTCGCCGAACGAGAGGATGTCGAGCTGGCGCGCGTGCGCCCAGGAGAGGACGGCCAGGGCGAGCGCGAGAAGGGATCCCGGAAGAAGTATCGCATAACGCGCGATGCCAAGGTCACCCATGAGCCACATGAGCGCGCGGTGGACCTGTTCCGCGCGGCTCACCGAGAACAGGAGCATCACCGCCGACGAAAAAATAAAGGAGAGGGCGATGCCTCCCAGGATGAGGGGCGTGTTGCCCATGCGAAGCCTTCGGGCGAGCAGGTACACCGCGGCGATTACGGCGATCGCGCCCGTGAACGCGGCGAACACGACCCACGCCGCGGAGAGCGACGCGACAATCGCCACGGTTGCCCCCAGCGACGCTCCCCCCGAGACGCCTATGGTGTAGGGGTCCGCGAGAGGGTTCCGGAGGAGTGACTGGTAAAGGGCGCCGCTTACCGCGAGTGACGCCCCCACCGCCAGCGCCATGAAAAGCCGGGGAAGCCTGAGCTTCGTGAGGATGATGAACTCGATGGAATCCCTGTCGCCCCCGAGGGCCTGGATGAGCGCGTACGGGGAGATGAAGGTGCTCCCCAGTGACAGGGACAGCACCACCGCCGCCCCGGAAACGGCGATGAGGGCGGCGGTCAGGATGGTTTTTTCAGCGGGTTTCATTCGAGCACGCCCCGGCGCTGAGCCTCGCGATATCGTTCACCGCGCGGGCGTAATCGCCCGGCGTGTAAAAGCATATCAGGTCCGGGTCGATTGAATAAATGCAATCGTTTTTCAGGGGCCCGGGTCCGGGGGCCTGGGCGAACAGGCCGCGGAAAAACTCGGGGGCGCCCTCCATGATCGAGATGACGACGTCGATGCGCAATGCGACCAGGTATTCGCGGGAGACGATGGGGTAGGGCGCGTCCAGGCGCCCGAATGAATTTTCGCAGCCCGCGTCCCGGATGATTCCGTCTATGAACGAGCCCCCGCCCGCGGCGACGAGCGGTTCGTGCGCGATGAAAATCCCTACGCGCGGTTTTCCCGCCGGGCGCGGCGCCGATTCGATCAAGAGGTCGTACTCCGCCAGCTTCGCTTCCGCCAGGGCGGAACGGTCCATCAGGGACGCCAGTTCCCGGTAGCCCCTGTATATATCGGCGCGGGAGCGCACACGCGGAAAGGAGTGGACCGGAACGCCGGTAAGCCCCAGGCGGGCGGTGTTCTGCACGGCGGCGTCGTACGATGAGATGACGATGATATCGGGCCGAAGGCCCAGGATGCTTTCCGCGTCGGGCGCAATATAGGTGCCGATAAACCGGGCCCCGGCATGGGGCGGGCGGTCGAACGCGGTAACCCCCACAATGGATTGGGCGCGCCCGAGGTCGGCGATCATGCGCGTTACCGAGGGCGAGAGCGAGATTATGCGCGCGGGGGGGGCGCCGGTAAAGACATGCCCCGGCCGGGATTCCCCGGGGAGAAGCGCGAACAGGAATGCGGCCGCGAGGGTGAGCAGCGCCGGGGGCGCGATGACGGCGATGAGTGCCCGGCTCGATTTCAACGGTGAGCCCCGTTGAGGGATGGGCGGGGGAGGCGCATCGCCCCCCGAGGGAAGTACTTTTTAATTTTCATTAACCGGGCACCGACATGGGTAACGTGCTTCACGGAATGGGATGTTCCGGACCTCATGTCAATTCCTTTTTGATCGCCGGCGCCGTTTGCCATTATTAGGGTTGACTCCGGATCGGATTCATGAATAATTAATTCAATATGATTATGCAGGCCCCCTCCATACTCATAGTGGAAGATGAAGCGATCGTCGCCGAAGAAATTCGACGGATGTGCCTTAAGAGCGGATACGAGGTGGCGGCGTGTGTGGGCGCGGCGACCGAGGCCGTCGAGATATCGCGTGAAAGCAGGCCGGATCTCGTCCTCATGGACATCGCCCTTGCCGGGGGCGGTGACGGTATCGAGACGGCCATGTCCATTCGGGAAGATTGCGGCTCGCCGTTTATTCTCATGACGGCGCATTCGGATGAAAAAACACTCACCAGGGTCAAGGCATCCGGCTCCTACGGATACCTGTTAAAACCCGTCCGCTCGATCGAGCTCGAGGTCTGTATGGAGACCGCGCTCGCGCGCGCCGAGATGGAAAAACGGCTTCTTGAGAGCGAGCGCAGGTTCAGCCGCCTCGCGGAGAATTCTCCGGCCATAATCTACCAGTATCATGTCAAGCCCCCCGGGAAATTTGATTACCTAAGCCCGGCGGTTATCATGCTCACCGGATACACCGCCGAGGAACATTATTCCGATCCCGGCCTCGCCCTGAGACTCGTGCATCCCGACGATCGCGCGCTGCTGTTGGATACGTTCGAGGGGAGGCGGGCCCTCGTGAGTCCGCTCCGCATTCGCTTTATACGGCGCGACGGCTCGGTCATTCATACCGAGCATTACCTTTACCCCGTGCATAACCGCCGGGCGGAATACCTGGGCATGGAAGGGATTGCGCTCGATGTCACGGCGCGCACCACGGCCGAGGAGGAGATAAGGAGACTTTCAGTCGAAATCATGCGCTCGCAGGAGAGCGAGCGACAGCGCGTTGCACGCGACCTTCATGACGGAATAGGACAGACGATTCTGGCGGCAAAGCTGAATTTCAGCTCCTACCGTAAAAACCCGCGCAAATTCCGGGACCGGTTCGAGCGGGGCATGCAATTCATCGACAAGGCGAGCGAGGAGCTGCGCGAGGTCTATACGAATCTTTACCCCTCGATACTCAGGGACCTGGGCCTGGAGGTGGCCGTGCGGTGGTACGCGAAAAATCTGCTCGAGACTCACGGCGTGAATGTGTCACTTGAGCTGGGACTGACCCCGAAGCTCCCCCATGACCTGGAGGTGAATATTTTCCGGATCGTCCAGGAGGTATTTACCAATATCCTCCGGCATTCCGGGGCCGATCACGCTAAAATTGAATTGAAATCTCTTCCTGCGGGGGACGCGATCGTGCTGCACATTGAGGACAACGGGAGCGGATTCGATCCCGACTCCCCCCCCGGAACGACATCGGGATCGGGTATCGCAAATATCAGGTACCGCGCGGAGGCCATGAAGGGAATTTTGAAGGTGCAGTCCGGCGGGGAAGGCACGGAAATTTCAGTGACGATACCGGTGGATGGGGCATGAAAAAGATTAAACTGTTCCTCGCCGACGACCATGCGATCATGCGCGAAGGCCTGGGGTATATCCTGTCCGGGATACCGGGCTACGAGATCGTCGGGGAGAGCGGCGACGGCCGCGAGGCGTACGAGATGATCGAGCGGACCAAACCGGACGTCGCGATACTCGATATTTCGATGCCCTCCATGACCGGGATCGAGGTCGCGCGCAGGCTTCTCAAGTACTGCCCCGGCGTGAAGATCATCATGCTTTCGCGGCATGACAACGAGGAGTATGTGCGCGAGCTCCTGGACCACGGCGTTCACGGCTACGTGCTGAAAGACAGCGCGGGGGACGATCTGCTGCGCGCGATTTCCGAGGTGCTCCGTGGAAACGTCTACCTGAGTCCCCGTCTCATCGCGGGGGTACTTCCGGGGCGCGCGGGAACACCCCCCCGGCGCGCGGACGCGGACGCCCCCGGCGTTATCCTGTCGAACCGGGAGCGCGAGATACTCAAGCTCATCGCTGAGGGAAAATCGGGCGCACAGATCGCATCTACCTTGTTTCTCTCGGAGAACACGGTGAAGGTACACCGCGCCAATATCATGAAGAAGCTCGATATCCACAAATCCGTCGACCTGGCGAAATACGCGATCAAGTATGGGCTCGTTGAGGAATAATAGTGAACCGCTAATGAACGCGAATGCACGCGAATTATGGAAATGACATTCGCGTGCATTCGCGGTTAAAGAAATTTTGGTGTATAGTCTAGATATTAAGAAATAGTATATAAGTAGTAGCCCAAATACAGTACCCCATAATGAATATCTAATGTTTTTTCCTTCGCTATTTAGTCCCGCTTAATTATCCGCTTCCGCTTTTCTCGCGCTAGCTTTGTTACCGGGTCCAAATCCGGCAACGAGGGAACGATGAGATTGCAGGAAAAAGCCGCTCACGACGCAAAAATACTGATTATCGAGCCCAACAATGAATTGTGCGACACGCTTGCCGTCGCCCTCACCGAATTATTCGACAAAGAGAACATACTCACGAGCGCCGATTTTCGCGACGCGCTGTGGCAGGCGGCGGCCGTGTTCCCGCGCTATGTGGCCATGAATTATTCCACGCTCGGGGAGCCTCCCGACGAACTTCTCAAGAGGCTCAAGTCCGTAATGCGGGAGTTTCAGGGGATAATCCTTTATGCGCCGGAATCCGAGGAGTACGACCGCGCGCTGAAAAACAAGCTCTCACGGGATCTCGAGTACCGGGGGATCCTTGCCGTGAGCTATGACGAGCTCATAGATACAATCCGGTCCCTGCTGCGGCGCGGGAGCGCGGGTCCGGGCGATAACGATGGAGTCATTGAAAACACATGAAGAAGAGGGAACGAAATGAGTAAAACCATTCTGGTGGTGGACGATTCGCCGAGCATCCGGCAGCTTCTCAGCTTTACGCTCAAGGAGCGCGGTTACACGGTGCTGGAGGCCGGGAACGGTCAGGAGGCGCTCGCGAAACTCGCTGGGGGAAAAATAAACCTGATCGTGTGCGACGTAAACATGCCGGAAATGGACGGGATCACATTCGTGAAGACCGTGAAAACGGACGCGGCCTATTCCGATTTCCGTTTCACCCCCGTGATCATGCTCACGACCGAAACGGGGGAAGACAGGAAAATCGAGGGACGCGACGCGGGTGTGAAGGCCTGGATAACGAAGCCGTTCGCGCCGGACAAGCTCATATCGGCGATCGAGAAGCTCATCATCTGAGGGGGACGGGGATGGCGGAAAAACTGGTCATAAAGGCGGGGAAAAAGAGGAAAAACGCGATTCCGGCGCAGATATCCGGCGAGCTCACCATCTATACCGCGGCCCGGCTGCGGGACGAGGTCCTGGATATGTTGAAAAGAGCGGAGATTCTGGAGCTGGGTCTTGCGGGCGTGACCGAGATGGACACGGCGGGCTTCCAGGCGCTGCTTGCGCTCAAGCGGGAATCGGAACGCGCGGGGAAAACGCTTTCCCTCGCGGGGCACAGTCCCGCGGTGCTGCGCGTATTCGACCTCTATGGGGCGATAGGTTTTTTCGGGGACAAGGTGCGCATCAGCGCGTCCGAGCGGGGAAACTACGCGTTCCGGTACGGGCTTTCGCGAAGGATAAGGACATGAGGCGGCGACATGGCGCCGAATTGATACAGGCGCAGACGCAATAAACAAGCATGGGCTTTCAAGGAGGAAGCGATGTTCGGTAAAATGAAACTTGGAGCAAAGATAACCTGGGGATTCGTGGTTGTTCTCGCCGCCGTCGTGGTGATCGGGTCGGTCGGGGTGGTAAGCCTCAACCGGATTTCGAACGACAGCAAGGCGCTCTTCGAGGAGAACGTGATCGGCCTGGTGTCGGTCAGCGATATCGAGAGCTACCTGATCACGATGCGCCTGACTATCGTATATTCGATCAGCGATAGGCTCCTCTACAATAAGAATATCGAGGAGCGAATAGCGGTGGTGAGGGACCTCGAGAACAAGATCGGGGACGCCTTCAGAAAATACGAAAAGACGATCAGCTCGAACGATGACCGGATACTGTTCAACGAGCTGAAGGGCACGTTCGAGAAGTACATCCCCCAGATCAACGCCCTGTTCGTCTCGATCAACGCCCAGAACAAGGACGAGGTCGCGCGGGGACTCGTGACTGCCACGCCGACCGGCAACAAAATGAGCGAGCTGATAAGGAAGCTGTTCGATCTAAAAGAACATGAGGCCGAAGCGCGATCGAAAAACAACGAGAGGACCGCGTCGGCGGCGATAACGCTGACCGTGGCGATATGGGTCGCCGCCATCATCGTCGCCCTGGGTCTCAGTCTCTTCCTCTACAGGGGCATCGCGCGGATACTGAAGTCCCTCATGAGGGAAACCAAGCGCCTGACCGACGCCGCGATCGACGGGAAGCTCGACGCACGCGCCGATATCGAGAAGATCAATTTCGAATTCCGTCCCATCGTCGAGGGGGTGAACGCGACGCTGGACGCGGTTATCGGTCCGCTGAACGTTGCCGCGAAATACGTGGACCGCATCGCGAAGGGCGATATCCCCGCGAAGATCACCGATACCTACAAGGGCGATTTCAACGAGATCAAGATCAATCTCAACCTGTGCATCGACGCCCTCAACCAGCTTGTCACCGACGCGAAAATGCTGGTCCAGTCCGCGCTTGAAGGGAGGCTGGGGACCCGCGCCGACGCGGGAAAGCACCAGGGCGACTACCGGAAGATCGTCCAGGGCGTCAACGACACGCTGGACGCCGTTATCGGCCCCCTGAACGTCGCTGCCGAGTACGTGGACAGGATCGCGAAGGGCGACGTGCCCGCGAAGATCACCGAAAGCTACAACGGCGATTTCAACGCGATCAAGATCAACCTCAACCAGCTTATCGACGCGCTCAACGAGGTGACCAATTCCGCGAGCGAGCTCGCCCAGGGAAATCTCCAGGTGACCGTGCGCGACCGCTCCGCCGAGGACAAGCTCATGCAGGCCCTCAAGAGGATGGTCGAGGGTCTCGCCAAGGTGGTGGTCGACGTGAAGGGAGCGGGAGACGCCGTGTCGTCGAGCGCGAACGAATTCCAGTCGACGGCGCAGCAGATGTCCAGCGGCGCCACCGAGCAGGCCGCGAGCGCCGAGGAGGTCTCGTCCTCCATGGAGCAGATGAGCGCGAACATCCAGCAGAACGTGGAAAACGCGCAGCAGACCGAGACGATCGCGATCAAGGCCGCCGCGGACGCGAAGGACGGCGGGGGCGCGGTGGAAGAGGCCGTGAAGGCCATGAAGGATATCGCGGGGAAGATCACGATCATCGAGGACATCGCGTATCAGACCAACCTCCTTGCGCTTAACGCGACGATCGAGGCGGCGCGCGCGGGCGAGCACGGCAAGGGCTTCGCCGTGGTGGCGACCGAGGTGAGGAAGCTCGCGGAGCGCAGCCAGGACGCCGCGGGCGAGATCACGAGGATATCCTCCGAGAGCGTGAAGATCGCCGAGCACGCGGGGGAGATGCTCAAGAAACTCGTTCCCGACATCCAGAAGACGGCGGAGCTGGTTCAGGACATCAACGCGGCGAGCCGCGAGCAGTTGTCCGGGGCCGACCAGATCAACCGCGCGATCCAGCAGCTGGACCAGGTGATCCAGCAGAACGCGGGCGCGGCGGAGGAGATGGCGGCGAGCGCCGAGTCGCTGTACGCGCAATCCAAACAGTTGCAGGAGACGATCTCGTTTTTCAAACTGGGGGTGGAATACAAGCTGGATGACGGCCCGGTGAAACACCACAGGATCCACGTGGCGCATGCCGGGGATGCGAAGAAGACGGCGATTGCCGCGGGCCAGCCACAGCATGACTATGAAAAATTTTAATGCCGGCAGGACGGAACGACGCGCATGTCGCGGGGCGGTGAACCATGGGCATGGATAAAATGAAACAGTCATTCATGGCGGAGGCGCGGGAGATTCTCGATGAGATGGAGCACCTGCTCCTCGAGGTCGAGAAGCGCCCCGACGACGAGGAGGCGGTGAACGCGCTCTTCCGCGCGGTGCACACCATCAAGGGATCGTCCGGGATGTTCGGCGTGAGGCACGTGGAGGAATTCACACACGCGCTGGAAAGCCTGCTCGACAGGGTGCGGAAGGGCGAGCTGCGCATCAACGCGGAGATGACGGCGCTCCTCCTGCCCGCGCACGATCACATCCGGATGCTTATCGATCTCCATGAGCGCGGGGAGGACGATCCGCTGGACAGGGAGACCTCCGGCACGGGAGCGCTCCTGGCCCAGAAGATCAGGCTTTATGGAAACGAGGCGCGCCCGGAACCGGCGGCGGTCGTATCGGCGCCCCCGCCGCCCGACACGGCCCCGGGCGCACCGGAGCCGGACAGCGTGAAAAATGAAAACTGGCACATCTCGCTGCGGTTCAACGAGAAGGTGTTCATGAACGGGCTGGACCCGTTTCCCTTCATTAATTACCTGAGGGGAATGGGTGAAATCGAAAATTGCGTCACGGTGATGAACGCGCTTCCGCCCGCGGCGGAACTGGACGCCGAGAAATGCTACCTGGGTTTCGAGATCGAATTCCGGTCCGGCGTATCGCGGGAGATGATCGAGAGCGCGTTCGAATTCGTAAAGGACGACTGCGTGATCGGGATTATCCCGCCCCGATCGAGCATCCGGGTTTACAAGCAGTTGATCCGGGAGCTTCCCGAAACGCCGGTGAACATAGGCGAGATACTGGTGCAGAGCGGATCCATCACCCAGGGCGAGCTGACGCGGATGCTCGAAAAGCAGAAGGAGAACGAGGTGCGTGAAGGCACGGAGGCGAGAACGCCCCTGGGGCAGATACTCGTCGAGGAGAAGATTGCGCCGCGCGAGGTGGTCGAGGCCGCCCTGGAAAAGCAGAGGCAGATACGCACGATAGAAGAGAAGAACCGGCGTTCGATGCGCGTGGACGGGGAGAAGCTCGACCAGCTCATCAATTTCGTCGGGGAGCTCGTGTCCGCGGGTGAGAACGTCAAGCAGCTCGCGGCGCAGAGGGCCGATGCCGACCTCATCGAGTCCGCCTCGCGCATGTCCCGGCTCATCGAGCAGATTCGCGAGAACTCGATGAACCTGCGCATGGTGCAGATAGGCGAGTCCTTCCGCAAGTTCGAGCGCATCGTGCGCGATTACTGCCGCGAATCGGGCAAGGAGGCCGAGCTCGTCATCACCGGCGCCGAGACCGAGGTCGACAAGACGCTCGTGGAAAAAATCGGGGACCCGCTCATGCACATCGTGCGGAACGCCCTGGATCACGGGATTGGCTCCCCCGACGCGCGCAGGGCGCGCGGGAAGAACCCGCGCGGAACGATTTCGCTCAACGCGTTTCACGAGACCGGGAGCATCGTCATCGAGGTTTCGGACGACGGGAGCGGCCTGGACAGGGAGCGGGTTTACCGGAAGGCGCTCGACCTGGGGCTGGTCCAGCCGGGCCAGCAGTTGAGCGACACCGAGATACTCCAGCTCATCTTCCGCCCCGGCTTCTCCACGGCCGAAAAGGTCACGAACATCTCCGGCCGCGGGGTGGGCATGGACGTGGTAAAGCGGAACATCGAGGCGCTCAGGGGCGTCGTGGACGTGGAGAGCACCCCGGATTACGGCACCGTCGTGCGCATACGGCTGCCCCTCACCATAGCCATTATCGACGGCTTCATGGTGCAGGTGGGTAACCTGAGTTACGTGATCCCGCTCGACATGGTCGTGGAATGCATCGAGGTCTCGAAGGAGGATCTCGCCGGCAAGGAGGGGGGAAGCTTCATCAATCTCAGGGGATCGGTACTCCCGTTTCTCCCGATGCGGGAGTTCCTGGGCGAAAAGGGCGTCCCCCCGCTGCGGGGAAATATCATCGTCGTCGAATACGGCCGGGTGAGCGCCGGGCTGGTCGTCGACAGGCTCCTGGGCGAGTTCCAGACCGTGATCAAGCCCATGGGAAAGATATTCGGCGGACTCGACTGGATCAGCGGCGCCACCATCCTGGGAACGGGGGAGGTTGCGTTCATCCTGGACGTGCCGCGCCTCATCATGCACGTGCAGTCATCCGCCGTAAAAGAAGGAGCCGGGGTGTGAGGTGAGCGATGGAAGAGCGACACGACGCGGAACGCATCAACAAGTACCTGACCTTCTCGATAGGGAAGGAGCTCTACGGCATGAACATCGGCACCATCAAGGAGATCATCGAGTACACGAGCGTCACCGCCGTCCCGCGCACGCCGCTCCATATCGGGGGTGTGCTGAACCTGCGCGGGAACGTGGTCCCGATCATCGACCTGTCCGCGCGCTTCTACGGCTACGCGAGCGCCGTCACGAAATACAGCTGCATCGTGGTCGTGGAGCTCGATGTCGCCGGGGAGCGCGTTCCCATGGGCGTCCTCATAGACGCCCTGCGCGAGGTGGTGGACGTGCAGGGCGAGGACATCGAAACCACGCCGGGCTTCGGGGCGAAGATCCGCAACGATTTCATCGCGGGGATCGGCAAGGTGCGCGATGAATTCGTCATCATGCTGAACCTGGAACGCGTGCTCGATATCGAGGAGCTGGCAGCGTTCGATGCCCGGCCGGCGGCGGGCGCCTGAGGGCCGGGTCATGACTTCCCGTGATACGCCATCCCCTGCCGCAACGGATGCGGCGTCTCCCGCGGGGTACCGCCTGGGAGACCGGGAATTCGAAACCTTCAGGGCCATGGTGCTCAGGGACATGGGAATCTCGCTCTCGGCTGAAAAACGCGCCCTCGTGGCGGGACGCCTGATGAAGCGCCTGCGGCACTTCGGCCTCACGAGCTACCAGGATTACCTGGCGCTTGCGCTGGACGAAAAAAACGAGGACGAGCGCAGGGTCCTGCTCAACCTGCTCACGACGAACGAAACGCATTTTTTCCGCGAGGACGAGCATTTCGGCTTCCTCGCAAAAACGGTGATCCCCGCGCGGTCGCCGTCCGCGGTATTCCGGGCATGGAGCGCCGCCTGCTCGACGGGAGAGGAAGCCTATACGATCGCGATGGTCCTCGCCGAACACATTCCGGCATCCTCCTGGGAAGTGATGGGCTCCGATGCGAACGACGACGTGCTCTCGCAGGCGCGCAGCGGAGTCTACCCGATATCGGCACGCGAAGAAATTCCGGAACCGTATCTTAAGAAGTACTGTCTCAAGGGCGTTCGCTCCCAGGAGGGGACGCTGCTCATCGACCCGGCGTTCGCGGCGGGGATACGGTTTCTGCAGATAAACCTGGTGAAGCCGCTTCCCGTGATCGGGCTTTTTGATGTTGTGTTTTTGCGGAACGTGATGATATACTTCAACCGGAAGACGAAGCGGGAGGTTCTGGAGCGGATTATCCCCAGCCTGAAGCCCGGGGGCTATCTTTTCGTGGGGCACATGGAGAGCCTCATGGGGATAGGCGTGGAGCTCCGCAAGGCAGCGCCCTCCGTATACCGGGTGCCATGAAGCTCGAGCCCACACCTCCGTACACGGTAGAGGTATTCCTTCAGCCCGGGGAATTCTACTGGGGGGACGAGGGGACGCGCATTCGGACCATTCTGGGCTCGTGCGTGGCCATCACGGTGTGGCACCCCGGGAAGATGATCGGGGGGATGTGCCACTACCTGCTCTCGAATAACCCGAGCGAGGAGAGCATGGAGATGGACCCGCGCTACGGCGGCGACGCGATAGCGCTGATACTCAGGGAGATAAGGAAGGCGCGCACCGAGCCGGCGGAGTACCATGTGAAGATGTTCGGCGGGGCCAACATGTTTCCCGGGATATGGGGAAGCGACATAGGCCGGGAGAACATAATGCATGGGAAGGAACATCTCGCGCGGTACGGGTTTTCGATACGGGCGGCGAAGCTCGGGGGCTTGAGGCACCATAGCATTATTTTTGACCTTTGGACCGGGAACGTATGGGTAAAACTGATACAATAAAAGTGCATATCGTGGACGACTCTGCGCTCCTCCGGCAGACCCTTTCCGATATCCTGAACGCCGATCCCGGGATCCAGGTGATCGGGGCGAGCGCCAACCCCGTGTTCGCCGAAAACCATTTCAACAGGGAATGGCCCGACGTAATAATCCTGGATTACGAGATGCCGCAGAAAGACGGCCTCACCTTTCTTGCCGAGATCATGGCACGCCGACCCACACCGGTCATCATGTTCACGACGCATGGAAAGGTGGCCATGCAGGCGTTCGCCGCGGGCGCGGTCGAGGTGCTTTCCAAGCCCGGGTTGGAGCTTAAAAAATTTCTTTTCGATTCCGAGACCATGCTCATCGACACCGTGAAGTCCGCGGCACAGGCGGATTTGAAAAAGGTGCTTTCCAGGAGCGTCCAGGCTGTGAAGGTCGCCCCGAAGCTCAGCGCCGACAGCGTGCTCCGGCCCTGGGACGGGAAACAGGTGGACGCCACCGCCGATCGGGTGGTCGTGCTCGGGGCCTCGACGGGGGGCACACAGGCGATAGAAGAGGTGCTCTCGGCCATGCCCAAGGATTCGCCGCCCTTCGTGATAGTCCAGCATATGCCCGAAAAGTTCACCACGGCCTTCGCGGACAGGCTCAATGACGTGTGTTCCATGGAGGTGAAGGAGGCATCGCACGGCGACAAGGTGCACAGGGGGCTCGCGCTCATCGCGCCGGGAAACCTCCACATGCTGTTGAACCGGAGGGGGGACGAATACTTCGTCGGGGTGAACGGAGGCCCGCTGGTCAGCAGGCACAGGCCCTCGGTTGACGTGCTCTTCCGCTCGGCAGCGAAGAGCGCGGGCAGGAACGCCCTGGGAATCATCCTTACCGGGATGGGGGACGACGGCGCCGCCGGGATGCTCGAGATGCACGGTGCGGGGGCCCGCACGGTCGCCCAGGACGAGCGTTCATGCGTCGTATTCGGTATGCCGAAGGAGGCGATTCGCAGGGGAGGCGTAGACGAGGTGCTCCCCCTTGACCAGGTCGCGGGAATGATATTAAAGTACATGGCCCGGTGAGGAGAACAATGATCGAGAGCCGGACGGCACCCGTAGCAGCGCACGATCAGGAAGCCATCATGGCCTTCATGAGGGAAGTGCGGACGACATGCACCCCGTTCAGGCAATCCATCCAGGACGTCTTTGGAGGGGTAAGGGAATTTCTCATCAGCACGGTGCAGGGGCTGGACGAGTTCCTGGGCATGATCGAACCGTACGTGCGCTATTTCTACACGATCTCCGAGGTCCGCGCCGCCGAGTGCTTCCTCAACGACGTGGTGCTCTCCCAGCGCGATAACATCGATTATGCCATCGATGAAGCCGTCAGGGTTATGGAAGCGGACCTTGAAATTTCAAGCGAGGTTGCGGAGGCGATCCGAAAAAGCTTCGAGCTTCACGGCGGCATTACCGGGCTCCTCGAGATATTCGAGGAAATCGAGATTCACGCCCTGAATACCATGATCTTTTCCAAGAAGACCGGGAGCCAGGGAGACGCCCTGGCGAGAATCGCGACCGAGATGGGGGCGCTCTCGCACGACGCGGGCTCGATATCGACGGGGCTTTCCGCGAGACTCGCGGAGCTTGGCGGCGATTATAAAACCTTCACCGCGCTGCGCAACGACAACGATATTACCCACCAGAATTACCTGACCCGTATCAAGATCGAAAACAAGATGATCTTTCGGAAGATCACCGAGCGGCTCGCGGAGATAAGCATGGAGGTTGTGGAGATGATAGGGGGCATGCGGCAGGTGGAGACGTCGCTCCGCTCCGTTATCGCGGGCATGAGCATCGAGGACGTAATCCGGCAGGATTTCGAGAAGATGCTTTACCTCGCGGAAGAGGTCCTTGCCGAAAACGGTGGTCTGTTCGAACGAAGCCGCGCGGAGCTGGGCGGCCCAATAATGGAGCGGCTCAGTATGCTCATGCTCAGGCAGAAGAGCGGCCAGATAAGCAGGAATATCCAGGCGCTGTCTATGGAAATCGCTTCCAATTTTGCGCGGATAAACGAGGTAACTTCGCAGATATCCGCGCGTTTCGGATCGGGCGCCGGCGATACACGCGGCGAGGGGATAGACCAAATCTACGGCGGCATAGAGCAGGTGAAATTGCTTTATGTCGATTTCATCGAGAAGATCATTGCAGACAAGGACGCCGTGTACGCGATATCGAAGAGAATCCTGGAAACGATGCGGAGCTTCGGCCAGTTCTTCGACGGTATCGACGGGGTGACGCGCAGGCTGGAGATCATAACCATGATCACGCGCATCGAGCTCTCCCGGCACACAACCCTCCAGCGCGAGCTTCGGGGCGCGCTGGAGGATGTAAGCTCCCTCCCCGCCAAGATCAAACAGGTCGTCGCGGCGCTCGCGGTGATCTACGAGGAGGTGAGTGCGGCCATGGAGATGTCGGTGGAGCGCTATTTCGACAATTCGCGCCGGGAGGAGGGGAGCCTGCGAAACGGCGTCGATGCGATCAAGAAGGTTTCCGTCGAGCTCTTCGAGTCGCGTAAATATTACGATACCATATCGGAAAAGGTGGCCGAGAGCAGGGACGGGATCCTTCGTTTCGTCGAAGACTACGGTTCCCGGCGCGACGCGCTTGCGCGCGTCGTTGACACGCTCAGCATGATGCGCGAGAAGGCGGGGGCCTCCCTGGGCGACCCGAACGGCGACGAGCGCGAGGAGCTCAAGGGCCAGGTACTGCAGGCGGCCCGCGTGCGGGATATTTTAAGGGAGAACGCGGAGGAGGGGGATTACCGGGTGATGATGCTCATATCCCTTCTCAATGAAATTCATGAGGGTTCGGCACGGGAATCCGAGACAATATTCTTTTAGGAGCCTGTTATGGGAATGACCACACGCGAAGAAAAAAAAGCCGCGATCGACGAACGCCAGTATATCACGTTCGATCTCATGGGTGAGAGTTACGGTATCCAGGTGCTGGAGGTCCAGGAGATCGTGGGTATGCAGCGGATCACCCACGTACCCCATTCGATGCCTTTCATGAAGGGGGTGATAAACCTGCGCGGCATCGTCGTGCCACTCGTGGACCTGAGGATAAAATTCGGGCTTCCGGCCAAGGGGTATGACAAGATTAACGTGATCATGGTGGTGCAGTCCCGGGGCACGATGATCGGGATAATCGTCGATGCGGTATCCGACGTCGTGAACCTGGCCGTCGACGCGATCCAGGATACTGTGCACTTCAGCGTGAACATCGACACGGATTATATCCGCGGAATCGCGGAGAAGAACTCGAAACTCATCATCATTCTGGACGTAGAGAAGATTTTTACCGCGGATGAGCTCCGGCAGATGGCTGAATAACCGGCGTTGACCCGCCGGTAAATGTTAGATAAAACTAATAAAAATAGTTGACATAAACATATATGCCGCCTCTTGCTGTGCCAGGTGAAGCGTTTTATATTTAAATGTGTTTTGTTACGAGGGGGTGTCATACATGAATCAGCTGCGAGTCGTGTCCGCGATAGCCATATCGATTGCCGCTTTAAGCCTGTCCGCGCGTGATGTGCGGGCAGGGAAAATCCAGGACAATTCATTTCTAATTGAGGAAGCCTACAACCAGGAAGCCGGGGTCGTCCAGCACATCCAGACGTTTCAATATATGGACAACCGGGAATGGGCGTACGGATTCACCCAGGAATGGCCGGTCCCGGGGCAGGCCCATCAATTGTCCTATTCCATACCCGTCTATCGGTATACCGCCGGAGATGACGTGACCGGCGTGGGGGACATATTGGTAAATTACCGCTACCAGGCGGTGGCGCGGGAGCACCTCGCGTTCGCTCCGCGGCTTTCTGCCGTCCTGCCGACCGGAGACTATAAAAAGGGACTGGGCCGGGGGGCGCCGGGACTCCAGGCCAATTTACCCTTGAGCATCGAACTTTCGGACCGATGGGTTACCCACCTGAACGCCGGGCTTACCTTCGTACGCGGGGCACGGGAGCCGGGAGGGGACGAATCGGACATCCTCGACTACAGCGCGGGCGCGGGCGTGATCTGCCTCGTGAACGATAACTTCAACCTCATGCTCGAAATGGTATACGGGTCGGTTCAGACGGTCGTACCCGGAGGGGGGACGACCAGGGAGGGGAGCTTTATCGTGAATCCCGGAATGCGGTTCGCCATTAATTTCGAGTCGGGACTGCAGATTGTGCCGGGTGCGGCATTCCCGGTGATTTTCAGCAGCGCGGGCAGAGAGTATAACGTTTTCGTGTACCTCTCTTTCGAACACCCGCTGTTCTGAATGCCCCTGCGCGATTCGTGCGTTGCGAAATCAGACCTTGAAGATGTACAGCGCCCACTGCAGTGCGTTGTAGTAGATGTCGGGGGCGAGACGCTCGTTCAGTCCAAGCCGTTTCGCATAAATCGAAAACCGCGTCCAGTCGGCCCTTTCATAGGCGACGATAAGCTCGAAGGCGTCGCGGAACCGGTTGTCCTTGCCCGTGAGCGCGTCCCTGATCTCGTCGGAGATCGGAAGCTCTTCCAGTATATCGGCGATGGGCCGGTCGATGAATGCGTCGAGCATGGAAAACATTCCCAAGAGGAAGAAATCCGCCTCCCTCTCCAGCATGCCGATTTTCGAAGCCATGATCTCGCCGAACTTCGCCCTCGTCATCGCCAGTATCAGGAGCTCGTCGGGCTTGTCGCTTCCCATCTCGCTCATCGCCAGGAAGGTGATCCATTTCCTGATCTCGTTGATGCCTAAAAGGGTCAGGGCATGCCGAATGGACTGGACCCTTGTACGAAGCCCGAATGCCGCGGAGTTGATCAGCTTGAGGAGCTTGTAGGTGATCGCCATGTCGCGCTTCACGATGTGCTCCAACAGGTCGAACTCCATGTCGGGGCTGTTCATCTCCTGGATTATCTGCATGTAGGTGAGCTTGCGCGGCGGTATGGACGCGCCCGCGACGATATGTGGTTTGCTGAAAAAATAGCCCTGGAAGTAGGCGAAACCCTGGTCCTTGGCCTGGTTGAACTCGTCGAGCGTCTCGACCTTTTCGGCGAGAAACTTATGCTTGTTCCGTCCGATCGAATCGAGGATTTTCTTGCGCTCCCCGTGGTTGGCCAGCTTGAAATCGACCTTTATGATATCGGCCACTTCGATGAGCGGTTCATAATCCGGCTTCAGCATGAAGTCGTCGAGGATGATCAGGTAACCCGACTTGCTGAGTTTTTTGCACGACGCGACCACGGCGTCGTCGGCGGTGACGTTCTCGAGCACTTCGACCGCGAGGAGCTCTTTAGGAAAAATGGTCGCCACCTCGTTCAGGAGCAGGTTGCGGGTGAAGTTCACGAAGGCCATCTTGCCGCCCGTTATTGTGTCCATCCCGAGCAGGAAAAAGCTGTTGAGCATCGTGCGCGTGGAGGCGTAGTCGCCGTCCAGACTGTCGTAGAAATTGTCAAACCCGGAGCGGAAGAGGAGCTCGTACGCGAAGATGTTCTTGTGCCGGTCGAATATCGGCTGGCGGGCGACGTAGATGTTTCTTATCAAGCCGCCTGGTACCTGGTTATTTGTTTTTCCTTCCAAGGGTTCCTCGTACGCCCCCGCCGGGTCCTCCGGGGGGTTTATCCGCCCGCGCTTTTTATTTTTTCGCGGTATTCCCTGTCATCGGTGCCCAGGAGTATCGTGCGATCTTTCCAGTCCCGGTCGTTCCGGAAGTAACTGGTCGACAAGCCCAGGGCCTCGAACCTGGGCACTATGGTGGTGACCCCGTCGGGTCCGTCAATCTCTTTATCGCCCTCGTAGATACAGTAGAATACCGCGTTTGCGAGAAGACGATCCATGAGATCCTGTCCGCCCGCGGCATAGATTTTAAAAAGTTTTCCGGATTTAAAACCGATGACGCAGGGGCCCGGGGAGACGTTCAGTATAATCCTGCGCTCGTCGGGGTCCAGAATGTACGAGTCCCAGCCGCGGAGGACCGTGATGGCTCCCCTGGCGATATACGCGCGCCCCAGGTAGAGGGCGAGATTCAGTTTCAGCGGATGAAGATAGTAGGGGCGCAGGACGGGATCCAGTGACTCGAATTTCAGGTACTCGGCCATTTCGCTTTTCTCGGGGGACTCGTTCCGCTCCCCGAGAATGCCGTTGAAATCGGACCCGGACGGCTGAGGGATTTTCCGGTAGCCGCTGTCGGGACGGCACGGGGGCCCCAGCGTCCAGTACACGTAGCCCCGAACCGCGTACCAGTACTTGATGCCGGGCTGCGCGGCCGTGTCCGTATAAGAATCCGATTCCGTCAGGTCGATCTCAGTGAAGGGGCCGTCCTGGGAAAGAGCCCGGTAAACATGGAAACGATCAAAGCGACGCTCCGCGGACCACGACAGCGATACCGCGGACGTCGATGTCCCGTCCCCGGCAGTCATGAAAGCGATGCCCGATGAATCGTCCGCCCCCGTGGGCGCGACACGGGCCAGGCAGAGTATCATACAGGCGGGCAGGAGCGCCCTCTTAAATAGTGGTTTTCTCATAATATATGTCTGTAGGCACCAACAGCGGGATGTAAAAATCCCATATATAAGAATAGTCCAGGACGGCACATTCGTCAAATACAATTCATCGCGCCGGGCGCCGCGCTTAATTTAACTTGACGTTGAAACGCGGCGCCGTTATCCTCACGGCCGAATCGCCGCCATTGAACGACCCTATGCGCTACCTGCTCCAGAACGCCGCATTCATCGCCCGGGACTTCGCCAGGAATATTCCCAAGTCCCTGCTGTCCAGCCTGGGGATAATTTTTCTAATGGCCTTCCTTATGCTGTATCTCTCGCTGCGGCAGGGGGTGCGCGAATATATCGGGGGCACGCTTTTCGAGGGGATGAAGATCAACGAAATGGTAATCTCCCCCCCGGGGGCCGATATCGACATCTTCAATCTCAAGGGGGGGCAGGCCGCCATTCCCGCGGACACGGTGCGCAGGGTGCTCGCGATCCCGGGAATCTCCGAGTACTATTCAATCCTGCGGCTCGATTACCCGGTGAGGATCGAGATCGACCGCCTGGGCATTTACGTGGACGAGTACGTCCCCATCTTCGGGATTTACCGCGAATATCTCAGGAAGCTTGGGAAACGGTGGCAGGATTTCTCCGCGGGGGACAGTGTACCGGTGATCGTGCCCGCCTTCGTTCTCGAAATCTTCAATAATATGACCGATGCGCGGGGTCTCCCCCAGTTCGGCGAGAAGGCACTCCGGGGATTCCCCCTGGATCTGAAAATTCAAACCTCCGGGCGAACGGACGCACGCAGGACCTTCGTGCGCTTCGACGCCGAGGTCTACGATTTCCTGGGGGCGGTCTCCCTTTCCGGCCTCATGGTCCCCGCCGATTTCATAATGGCATTCTGCGCGGAGCACCGGGGCGAACGCGCGGCGCGGGCGGAAGGGTATTCCTTCATCCGCCTGTTCATCACGGTGAACGGCGTCAAGGACATACCCGAGGTCGCACGGGCCGTGCAGGCGCTGGGCCTGCGCGTCGATTCGATGAAGGACGTGGCCGGACGCACGAACAGGGCGCTCACCATTATCGACACCTCCTCGCTGGTGGTCGTGGGGATATTCCTCCTGCTCACGGTGGTCGCGATCTTCAACGCCTACCTTTCGACCGTGTACCACCGGAGCCGGCATTTCTCGCTCCTGCGCGTGATCGGCATGTCGAAATTCAGGATCGTGACGGTCTTCGTCCTCGAGGCGGCCGCCGTGGGTGCGTTGTACGGAATTGCGGGTTATTTCCTGGGAAGGGCGCTCACCGTGCACGCAACGGACCTGCTCGGCAACTGGCTTCCCGTCCTGCGCGGCCTCATCATGGCGGACGACGGCGCGCGCTACCTGCCCCTGGCCGTCGCCCTGTCGGCGGCGGTCTCCTCGGCATCCGCGCTCGTGCCCGCCGTCGCGGCCGCGAACATGAACCTTTTTCAGGCGGTGCAGAAATGACAGGCGGGCGCGCCCCTCTCCTGAAAATCGAAGGAGTGTACAAGTCATTCGGCCGGCGTGCGATTCTCTCCGGCGTCGACCTGGAGGTAGGGGAAGGGGAGCTGGTATGCATCACGGGAAAATCCGGTTCCGGAAAATCAACGCTCCTGGGAATTTGCGCGGGCATGCTGCGCCCGGACGCCGGGAACGTGATTTTCGGCGGCAGGGACATCTACCGCTGGGGGGATCGTGCACGCTCCCGGTTCCGGAACAGGGAAATCGGGTTCGTGTTCCAGTTCTTCAACCTGCTTCCCGATTTATCCGCGCGCCGGAACATACTCTATCCCGCGCTCCTCAATCCGCACGCGGAAAATATCGCGACGCGTATCGAATATATGATTGATTATCTCGGTCTCGGGGATATAGTAACGCAGCGTCCCGGGACCCTTTCCGGAGGGGAGAAACAGCGGGTTGCCCTGGCGCGCGCGGTTGTGAACAGCCCCAGGCTCGTGCTTGCCGACGAGCCCACCGGCAACCTTGACGATGCGACATCGCGGGGAATGATAGACCTGTTCATGGGGCTCAGGGAAACCGAGGGCGTCTCCTGGGTGATCGTGACCCACGATCACGGCATCGTGGAGCGCGCGGACTCCTGGTACCATCTCGAGGACGGACGGCTCAAGCCCGCGACCGTCAGGAAATCCCGCGAACGGGGAACCCGCGCGCCGGGAAAAAGGAAGGCATGATGAACCCGAGGATCGAAGACATCATCAGCAAGACCCTCATCATCGTCGGGATACTGGTGTTCAGCACGCTGTTCAGGCTCTACAGCCTGGACAGTGACCCGCCCGATTTTCTTTCATGGAGCGCTGCGACGTATATCGACGAGGGGTACAAATCCCTGGATGCGCGTAACGTCGTAAAATTCGGTACCAATTTCTGGAGTCCTTACGACCAGTATCGCGGGCACGTGAACGATTCGCGCCTCATGTACGAAATGCAGCTCTTCATCTTCGAAAACTTCGGGATGAAAGTGATTAATCTGCGATACATGACGGTATGGATCTCGGAACTGATTATCGCGATCCTGCTCGTCACCCTCGCTTTTTTCTTCAAGGGGCGCATGGTCTTTTTCACGGGTCTCGCGCTGTCGATAAACGTGGTATATTATTTCCATTCCAAGGTCGCGCTCTACGAACTTCCTATGCTGCTCCTGGGGACGGCGCTTATGCCGCTGCTGTTCGTGTTCCTGAGCCACAGGGTGATAAAGCACACGGCGCTCAGGGTGGGATATATCGCGCTCATAATCGTGCTGATCGGCCTGTTCACCGGGGCCGGCATGAACATCAAGGAATCATTCCTGATATACCTGTGCTCTATCCTTGCAGCGTTTTTTTTCGCGTCCATCCTTCCCTATTTCAGGAAGAGAAACCGCTTCTCGCCCGCGCTTCAGCCGGACCGCATCTTCCTGTATCTCATGGCGCTCATAGGGGCAGTGGCAGTCGTGCTCTACCTGTGGGGCGGGAACCGCTACGTGAACAAGCCGCTCATGCTCGTGGGCAAGATATGGTTTCTCGAGGTCATCTACCTGCAGCCCAACACCTTCCTGCTCGCGGTGCTTTCGTGTATCGCGATGATGAAGGTGTTCTTTAATAAAAGATACCTGCATTATTCCCGCGCCGAACTGCTCGAATACCAGATCGATCTCTTTTTCACGATGCAGCTCTTTTTCTCGTTCATGCTCGTGTACCTCGCGGCCTACAGTCCGCTCCGCTACTTTCTGTTCTCGGAGATTTCAATAGTCTACCTTGCGGCGAGATTCGCGGGAAACTACGACAGCGAAATGAGGATCCTGACGCAGCGCCCCCTGAAGAAAAGGGGCGCGGCAGGTTCATTTTTTATTTTCCTTCTGGTATTCTACATCGCCGTACAGGCCGTGATTTTTTTTATGATGCTTCTTGTGGATTTCGAGAACCGAAGACTCATCATGGACAATTTCTACCTGAATATCATACAGGGAAATTTCGCGGACAAGCATGTTCAGATGGTTCTTATCCTGATACTCATGCTCCTCCCGGTCGCATACTATTTCGCGCGTCATTACGACGAGGTGGTGCATTTTATAAAGAAACGCGCATCCAGCCGCGTCATGGTCTTTCTGCTCATCCAGATACAGCTTATCTACCTGCTCTCATGGGAATTCAACAAGACCTCCTCGATCAGGGAGGCGATGAATTTCGTGAACACGCTTCCCGCGGAACGGGTAATCATCGGGGACTGGGCGCCCATGCTCGCGCTCGAGAGCGATTTGAAAATAATTTATTCCAACCCGCGCGAGCGCAAGAATATGAATAATATTCCCAAGCTCGATCCGGACTACGTGGTCGCTAACTCGGGTTCCAGGGAGGAGGAGGCGTACAATTCATACGTCCCCGGGCTCATCAAGCCGGAGAACGTCATATACGCCTTCAAGGTTCAGTCGTTCGATATAAAGATTTACAAGGTGGATAAAAAAATTCCGCCCCGCGGCTGACGGCCCGCGAGGGGGGATGCGATTATCCGCGCGCCGTCATGCGGCACGCGGAACGGGGATTACTCGTACACCTTCTCTTCGGCGAGGTCCGCTCCCAACGCGTCCATTTCCACGTCGCGCACGTCCTCTTTTGAAAGCACCTTCTGGTATTCCTTGTACCATTCGTTTTGAATGATGTACTGCATGATCTCGTTCGTGCCCACCCAGATCATGGAAAGCCTGATATCGCGGACGATGCGCTCGATCGGGTACACGCTGGTGTAGCCGATTCCGCCCATGACCTGCATGCAATTGTTCGCGATCTGCCAGCATGACTCGGTGATGAACTTCTTGGATTCGGACACCATGCGGCGCAGCCTTCCCGCGTGGACCGTCCCGGAGTCAGCCGCGCGGGCGGTCGTGTAGGCGAGAGAGCGGCAGGCGTCAAGGAGCATCACGCAGTCGGCGACCTTGAATCCGACCGCCTGGAAGTTCATGATGGGAAAGCCGAACGCCTTCCTCATCGAGGTATACCTGGTGGCGATCTCAATCGCGGGGCGTACTGAGCCGATAGTCATGGTCGCGGTTCCAAGGCGTTCGGGGATCATCATGCGCTGGAACACGTCGAAGCCCTCGTTGATGCCGTTGAGCGCATAACGTTCGGGCACGCGCACGTCGGTCATGATGAGCCTGCCCGCGCCGCCCCCGCGCACGCCCATGAGGCCGTAGATGTACTTGCTCTCGACGCCCTTGGTGCGCGGGACCATGAAGCAGGTCATGCGCTTGTGGGGGGGCGCCCCCGGGTCCGTGACGGCATAGACCAGGAACCAGTCGGCGCCCTCCGCGCCCACGATGAAGCGTTTCTGCCCGGTGATGATCCAGTCGTCGCCGTCCTTGCGCGCGGTCGTCGCCGCGCCGAAAAAGTCGGAACCGCCGCGCGGTTCTGTCAGGCACTCGGCGGCGTACACATCGCCCTTGAGGAGGGGCACCACGATGGCCTGCTTGAGCTCCTCGTTGCCGAATGCGCATACCGCTTCGCAGACGATATCGGCCCCCACGCCCCACAGGCAGGCAAGGCTGTAGCTTGCCACACCCGCCTCCTCGGCGACGAGTCCGTCCTCGACCCATCCGAGCCCGCGGCCGCCGTATTTCTTGTCGATCCGGATGCCCAGCAGGTTCCTCCTGCCGGCCTCTTTAAGGTACTCGTGGGGGAACTGGATCTTTTCCGCGTCCATGTCCAGTATCATCTGCCGGGGGACCCACTTGGTGAACGCGCGGGCCTCGTCGCGGAGCTTGAGCTGTTCTTTGGTGTAGAGAAAATCGAACATGGTATGCCTCCTGCATGGATGGATTGACGTCGGGTATATGATCACAGCCTAAGGGTCAACAGGCTCGTGTCAAGGAGTTTCGGAAAAAAGTCGAACAGTGTTCGGATAAAGTGTCCATGCGGGGCCCTGGTGCCGGCGCGAATGCGCGGGATCACCGGACGTGCGGGAAACGCGGACGGGTCACGGATCGCATTTTTTCATAAGCGCCTCGATCGGGAGCGCGAGGCGTACCGTGGTGTCGCGGTTCGAGTCGATATCAATCGCGTGTTCCGGGTTGATGCCCATGTTCAATAAATGGCAGTCGATGGTGGCGTATCCCAGCCCGAAGCCGGATTCGCTCGTGTCGATATTGTTGACGAAAAATTCGTACTCGCGCCCCTCCTCGCGGCACTGGCGGTGCTCCCGCCTCTTCTCGAGAATGCGCGCGAGGTCGTTCGATAGAATGGGGGCGGTGTTCGTAACCGAAATGTATATGACACCCTCGTTCGCCTCCATGGTAAGTACGATCTTGAAATCCCGCTCCTTCATGCCGGCGCGGATTTTCTGGAGATTTTTAAGCCGTGAAAGCACCTCCCTCTCGTCGGGCGAGTAGGCCCTGTTTTCCTGGTAGACCCTGTTCTTGACGGCGAGATGGCGCGCCTCTTCGTTCAACACCTCGCGCACCATGCCGGAAATGTTGTCGCGTCGTATGATCTCGGCGGCGATGTTGTCGTACGCGTTCCGATCGCTCAGGGTATCGAGGATCGCGTTCCTGATCTCCTGGGGGGAGGCCCCCGGGTTCATGCGCGCGTTCATGCCGTACATGTGTTCCATGATGAGAAGGAGCTTATAGTTGGCCTTCACCGCGTTCTTGATGAGCTCGTCGACGCAGCAGAACACGTCATCCATGAAATTGGAGATGCCCATTTCACGGAAGAATCGCTGGCCGATCGCATGGATCTGGTCCCGCGCCTGGGTGCTGTAGACCTGGACCGCGCCGCTTACTCTCTTCCCCTCGCTCATAGGCGTATACCCCGGCACTCTGGATGTTCTTGACTGTGTGCTCATTCTGGATTTCCCGGCATCAAGGATAAATCTTAGCACGGCAGGCTCAGGACAAAATAAAAAACAGGACTTTTATGTCCCTTTGACGCCCCGGTGGAGGCGCCGCCGCACCCCCGGAGGGGGCAAGGAACAACGTTAGATGATGCCCGTCACGCATACGCCGGCCCCGAAAATTCTCTTGACTCGGGGGCGGCGCAGGGATAATGAATGGCCCTGCGGCGATGAACGGGGCTCCCGGGATCGCCCGTCCCGCGAAATTTTAATTCAGGTACCAGTATGAAAATCGAAAGGACTTCCGGTCGTTCAGTTCCGCGCACCGTTATTACGCTCGCCGTCCTCATGCTCTTGGGGCTATCCGGCTTTGTCTCCTGCGGCAGGGAGAGCTTCGACGACGAAAAGCACATCCAGTCGAAGTATGCGAACGCCGCCTATCTCAACCAGGTTGCGGCCTTCATTTCGGGCCTCGCCGTGGCGCCCGATTCCCCGTTTTACGCACAGTCACAGAACAAACAGTATGCCTCTTACAAGGAGCAGGCCGACAAGGCATGGACCCAGTACGACCAGGTCAAATTCCAGAAGATCGTCGCCTGGCGGGATAAATACATCCGCTCCGATATCAGCACGACGGTGTTTTACCCCTTCAGCGGTCCGGATATCCTTAACGCGCTCAACTTCTTTCCCGACGGCGAGGATTTCACCATGATCGGGCTCGAGTCGTTCGGCGAGGTCCCGGACCCCCGCAACATGCCCGCCGACAAGGTGGCGGCGAATCTCAACGGTGTCATGCACGCCCTGAGGACGCTCCTCAACCTGAATTTCTTCCGGACCTCGGAGATGATGGGCGACGTCAAGGCGGAGTCATTCTCGAGCATAACCGGGCTCATGATGTGTTTCCTCGCGCGCTTCAAGTACGAGATACTGGACGTGCACAAGGTATACGTGAACGGCGAGGGGAAGCTGGTCGAAAACGAAACCAAGGGAAAGAACGGCGACGTTCCCGGGATCGAGATCGTGTTCCGGAAAGGGAAGGGCCAGCCGCTCAGGCGCGCGCGGTTTTTCAAGATAGACGTTTCGGACAACGCGCTTAAAAAGACCCCGCATTTCGTGGTCTACCTGAAAAAGCAGACCGGGGTGACGACCTTCATGAAATCGGCGTCGTACCTCCTGTCCTGGGACAACTTCACGACGATGAGGGGGGTCGTGCTCGGCGTGAGCGATTACATCGTCCAGGACGATTCGGGCTGCCCCATGAAGTATTTCGGCGAAAAGGAATGGAAGCTCACGTTCCACGGCACCTACACCCTGCTGCAGATGTTCGCCAACCAGCTGCAGCCCGATCTCCAGAAGGCCATGAAGGAAAAATCCACCGGGCCGCTCCCCTTCGCGTTCGGTTACGGGTTTAACCCGGATAGATCGAGCATCATCATCGCGGAAAAGATCGCGCGCCAGGGGCAGCCCGCGCGGAAATAAGCCGCGCACATTCCCTCGTGCAAGAACCGGGGCGCCGCCGGCGTTCTAACACGTCAAAGGAAAGGGAGATGATTTTTTTATTGACAAAACCGGCGGCACTATATATTAGACAGTATAATTATTAGACTATCTAACAATATGAAACTGGATAAAACCCTCGACCGGTATTACATACTCATTCACGAGCTCTATTCCAATCTGATGCTTTTCGAAATAGAGCATTTGAAGAAAGGCCTCATGCGGGATATCACCTTTCATGAGATTCACACCATTGAAATCATAGGTCATTCCGGCGAGACGTCCATGAGGGAGCTGGCACAGAAGGCGAATGTGAAGCAAAGCACCATGACCGTCATGATCGACAAGCTCATCCGGAAGGGCCTGGTGAGACGATATCAGCGCAAGGACGACCGGCGCCTGGTGATGGTGCGGCTGACTAAAAACGGTGAAACGGCGCACGCGGAGCACAATAAGGTCCATCAAAATATCACGAAGCTCTGGCTTGAGATACTGGATGGAAAAGAGAGGGACGATCTGCTTAAAATCATGGAAAAGATATCCCGGCACATGAGAGGGTAAAAAATTTATCGTATAGTTAGATAGTCTAATATATAGATACTCTACAATATTATGGAGGCGCAATGAGCGGTGTCGTAAAATACAAGGATCACCGGAGCGGCAGGGTAGTGTTCATCAGCCAGTGTATCGCGAACCAGAACCTGAGATTTCCCGGGATCGCCGTCACCGCCGGGGTATGCCGGGAGCTTGTGGAAATGCTTGCGGCCGGCGGCGCGGGAATAGAGACCATTCCCTGCCTGGAGCGGATCGGCTGGGGCGGAATAGCGAGAACGGGCTTTATTAAATATCAGCCCTATCTCCTCGCGCGTCACCGCGCGCCGGTTTCCCGGATAATCACTTTATTTGCGCGACTATGGCTGTGGAACTATGGCCGGCGATGCGGAAGGGAGGCGGCGAAAATCGTGTCTTGCATGGAGGATTACCTCCGGCAGGGATACGTCATCGATGGGATTATTTCGGTCGATGACAGCCCCACCGACGGCGTGACGCACACCATTGATCTCCTTCGATCCTCGGCGAAAATACGATCCGGCACTTTTGATGCCGGAAAAGTGCTTTCCGCTGATATTTCGTTGATGAAGGAGATACTGCCGGCGCTATGTGAACGGGGTGAGGGTATATTCATGCGTACGCTGAAGGCCCGCCTGAAGAAAAAGGCCGTCCAGGTAAAAATTATCGGGTTTGACCCGTGGGCCGACCAGGGGGCCGAAGCTGAAAGAATCTCGAAAGAGCTGAATCTGTATCATACTGAATCATAAAATCTCAAGGAGGCGGTGCCATGTCGAATGATTCGTTGCAAAAACGGGACGTATATGGACTCGGCGGAGTTGTTTCGATTATTCAGAGCATTCTCTTCGTAACTATTGCTTTATACGCACTGGGTCTCGGGATAGATAATTTTATCATGAAGGGTTTCGGTGATCTCTACCGGGAAAGCCCGTGGCTTTTTTCATCGCTCTGCGGAACATTTGTGTTAATTGCAATCCTGGGCATAGCCATCACGCCGGCTGAAAAGGAGCTTCTTGCGGAAGCGGATAACGGCCTGGCTACGTGGGGAAGCAATCTGGCCTACCTGGGGCATATGGGCACGATCGCGTTTTTTTCCTGGTGGATCATTTTCGCGAACCTGAATCACAACCAGGCGGATGTGAGCCTGGCCACCGTGCTTGTCCCGATCAAATGGGGAATCATGTTCGAGCTTTTTTTCGTAGGCGCATGGGTCTGGATCATCGCGTATGTCGTTTTCAGGCACGGCATTCTATCAAGGAATTTCGGTCTTGTCAGTATCGCCAAGGCGACCAGCTTCTGGTTTGCATTTTGTGCGTTTCTCTTAAATGAGAAACTGCTGCTTGTCGCGGGTATTGTGCTTGTCGCCGTAATATTCGGACCATGGTGGCATATGTGGATTTCCGTAAGATTTTTTTTGCGACATGAAAAGGAAGAAAAATAAATACTATTCGGGATAATCGGGGCGTCCGGGTATTACCGGCGCTTGGAGGGCGCACTCATGAGCCAGCAAAAACGATTTGAAACGGTTCAATCAAATGGAAAGACACTGCACATCGATGTTTACGAGGCAGATACCGCAAATCCGGTCATAATATTCATTCCCGGCATGGGATGCTACGCAGGCATCTATGAAGAATTCCTGAGCGGGCTTGCCGGGGAAGGCTTCACGGTGATCGGCGTCGATCTTCCGGGACACGGAAGAAGCTCCGGCGCGCGCGGCGTATTCACCTTCGATGAAATAATGACAGCCATTTCGGACATCGTATCGTATTCTATCGACCGTTATCATGAAAGAGTCGGACTCATGGGTTCGAGCCTGGGCGGAACCTTCGCGCTCTACGCGGCGATGCATGAAAAAAGATTAAAAGCTGTCCTTTGCCATGACGCCATGGACATCTCGCGCGACCTCCCTGTGCCGGCACGATTTCCCCGCGTAATCCGTTTCCTGACACGACTACGCTTTCTCGCGGATCTAATGCCGCGGCTGCCCGTGCCGCTCAGGCTCCTCGTCAACTGGAGCCACGTCGTGGAGAGCCCGCTCATGCTGGATTCCATAATTCAAGACAAGAATATGGTATGGTACTATTCGCTTGGAAGCTGGAATTCTTTCCTTGCGTATCGGCCGTCGGGCGAGCTTGGCCGCATTTCCGTGCCGCTAAAGATCATTGTGGGGGATCGCGACCTATTGTTCACCCCCGTGCACTGCAAAAAAATTGCGGAAAGGATCGGGATGAGTGGGGCGCCGGTCGAAGTGCTCAAAGGCGGACATGCGCTGCCGCTGGAAAAAATTTCCCGGACGATTGATGTCTCGCGCAGGTGGTTTAAAGAGAAATTGAGGAATTGATTCCGGATGCAATCGGGAGTACTTTATCAAAGGAGGTGGAATGGCGTTCCGGAAGGAGTATATCGGACCCCATCTAATGAAGACCCGGATTCGGTTACCGCACCGGGGAGAAGGACGCAGCGAATAATGTCGGAAAAAGGAGAAAGTGCCCATGAAAAGCCGAAATTTGAGAAGAAGACCCATCAATCTGCTGATACAGGTATGGGCTTTCCCTAAAAAAGTAAAAGAGATCGCCAAACCCAAAAAACGCATCGCGTGGAGGAAGCCATGGGAATTGCTCCATCTATAACCACCCGGACGCGCGTCGTCCTGTGCCTGCTGGCCCTGGTGTTGTTCCCGGTGGTCTTTCAGGCCCGCGGGTTCGCGGCCGGGGAAGACGCTTCGTACCTTGCAGACAGGGGCACGGGCATTCCCACGTCGATGTTCGGAAGCTATATTCGGAGGGGCGACTTCCTGTTCTATCCGTTCTATGAGTATTATTACGATAAAAAGACGGAATACGCGCCCGAGGATTTCGGCTACACGGGAAGTAAAACCTACAAGGCGAAATCATGGGCCCACG
This sequence comes from Spirochaetota bacterium, assembly GCA_004297825.1. Classification (NCBI taxonomy): domain Bacteria; kingdom Pseudomonadati; phylum Spirochaetota; species Spirochaetota bacterium. The sequence goes on along the minus strand of SCSX01000055.1, from coordinate 10,144 downwards.
AGGGCCTCATCTATGTCGCGTATGGGTTCACGGACTGGCTCATGGTCGAGATGGAGGCCGCGGTGATATCCCAGCGGCAGTACAAGTCCGACCGCGATATCTCCGCCATGCCGGATTCTATCAGGGAGTCGGGTATCGGCGACGTCGAGGGACAGGTCCGCTGGCGGTGGTTTGGGGAGACGGACGTGAGGCCGGAGCTCTTCAGCTACGTCGAGACGGTGGGCCCCACGCAAAAGAGCGGCGACGTGCTCATAGGCACCCCCGACTGGGAGTTCAAATTCGGGGCGGGGGTGATCAAGGGATTCGGGTTCGGCACGCTCACGCTCAGGGCCTCCTTCGAATACCTGAAGGAAACGAATAAATTCGAATCCGGCGAGTACGCGGTGGAGTACCTGAAAAAAATATCGAACACCGTACGCGTGTTCCTCGGGGTAGAGGGCTCGCAGGATGAGGTATCCGTCATCCCCGAGATACAGGTGTACCTCAGGGAGAATATTTATCTTAAACTGAATTGCGGGTTCGGGATCACCCCCGCGGCGACCGACATAGCGCCGGAGGCGGGGATCATGTTCGTGCTTTAATGCCGGTTCTATCCGGTTGCGCGACGGTCAGCGCGCCGCCTTTCTTTTCTGGTGATACATTTCCATGTCGGCCCTGTGCATGAGTTCGCGCAGGGTGTGCATGGGACCGGATGCGATCCCGTAGGAAAACCGCACCTCCCATCCGTCCGCGATCGTGAAGCAGCACGATTGTTCCATCCCGGCCCGAAGGCGTGTTTCTATCCGGGCGAGGGTGTCCGCATCGTCCTCGCGCACGAGCGAGAGGAACTCGTCGCCCCCAATGCGGAATATCTGGTCGTTCGAGCGCAGGCGCGACCTGAGCAGGGCGGCCGTGGCGACGAGGGCCGCGTCGCCCTCGCGGTGCCCCAGGGTGTCGTTGAGATCCTTGAAGGCGTCCAGGTCCACGACCATCACGAGCGCGAAGCGGGGCTGGTCGCTCCGTCTTCTGTGCGGCGCCTCTTCCTTCTCGGATTCGGCGACGATCTGGTTCAGGCGCAGGCGGTTGTAGAGGCCGGTGAGGGGATCGGTGTGGCCCAGGAGGAGTACCTGCTGGAAGAGGGCCTCGTTCGCGAACGCGATCGCGGAGAAATCGGCGATGGTCTGGAGCACGAACATCTCGTCGTCGGTGTAGGCCTCCCCGGAGGACTTGTTCACCAGCTCGATCACGCCATAGATCGTTCCCTTGAATATGACGGGCACCGCCATGACCGAGCGCGTTACGAACCCGGTGACACGATCGACCCTGTCGGTGAACCGGGCGTCGTTTTTCGCGTCCGGAACGAACACGGCCTCGCCGGTCTTGGCGACGTGTCCCGCGATCCCCTCGCCCAGGCCCAGGCGAATGTTTTCAACCGCCAGCTTGTCGACGCCCTTGATAATCACGAAGAAGAGCTCGCGGGTGTTGGGATCCAGGCGCATGAGGCTCCAGTTCTCGGGGTCGAAGTACGCCCGCACCTCTTCCATGATGCCGTTCTGGATATCATCGAGCTTGAGCGACGAGGTGATGAGTTTTCCAATGCTCGCGTAGAGCTGTCGTATCTGCTGGTTCGTGGGCATGCCATCGCTCCTTGCGCGCCGTATGGGCAGGCGCGGTACCTTGTAGCACATCCCCGCGTGGGGAGCAACCAGAATATGCCCGGTGCCGTCCGGGACGCCCCTTAAAAAAATACTAATAAGGGAGGGCCCGGGCGCCGATTATTTTCCCATGAGGAGACATAATATGAGAAGCGTGGTGCGCGGTATCCTTGCGGGGGCGGTCCTTGCGATGCTCTGTATCCCGTGGGAAGAAAGCCTCCGGGCCCAGGACGCGGGGGACGCGGAAGGGGACAAGAAGGCGGTCGAGGTGCCCGTGGACCTTCGCCGATTCGCCGACGACATGAAGTTCGAGAACGCCATGCAGTTTTTCCGGATGAAAGACGGCGACCGTGCGCTCGTGGAGTTCAAGGAATACCTGGAGATATATATCCGGGGCGCGCACCGCGGCGAGGCCTACCGGGGCATCGCGAAAATCTATTTCGAGCGCTACGATTACGAGCGCTCCGCCCGCGCCTATGGCGCGATCTACGAGGAGGCCAGCGCGTCCGAGGACGGTATCGACGCCTGGTACCATGCGGGGCTGTGCTACCAGAAGATGGGGGAGGACGAGAAGGCGCGCTCCATTTTTGGCGAAATCGTGCAGAAGTACCCCTATTCAAACAGCCGGCAGCCGGCGCAGGTGCAGCTCGACATGATAAAAATATTCTCTAAATAAATTTTCGTTTGACAGAAAAAATGCTATACTTGAGCATGCGCTTTTTATTGCGGCACGGGTAAACCGCATGTGCGGAGTTTCGTGCCTGGTTCGGTCGCGGCGTTCCTGTATCTGCAGCGTGCCCCGCTCGAGTGCAATAGTTAACATTTCCTTTATTCAGGCGTGCGCGTGTCGTGGTATGTACCCGGCTGAAGCCGGCGCACACGAACGGTGATAGCCGGGAATGGGGAAACACATCATCTTAACACAGGAGTAGTATCATGCCACTGCAGAAAGTCAGAAATATCGGGATCGCGGCGCACATCGACGCGGGAAAGACCACGGTGACCGAGCGCCTGCTCTATTTCACCGGTACCACGCGCAAGCTGGGCGAGGTTCACGACGGCGCCGCCACCATGGACTTCATGAAGCAGGAACAGGAGCGCGGCATCACGATCGCCTCCGCCGCCATTTCGTGCATGTGGAAAAATCACACGGTGAATATCATCGACACCCCCGGCCACGTGGACTTCACGGTCGAGGTGGAGCGCTCCCTGCGCGTTATCGACGGCATGATCGGCCTCTTCTGCGCGGTTGCGGGCGTCGAGCCCCAGAGCGAGACCGTGTGGAACCAGGCTGACCGCTACAAGGTGCCGCGCATCGCGTTCGTGAACAAGATGGACCGCATAGGCGCCGACTTTGGCGAGTGCATCGCCCAGATGGACAAATACCTGGACGCCAATCCCGTCCCCATGCAGGTGCCCATGGGCGCCGAGGAAAACTTCCTGGGCGTCATCGACATCGTTGAACGCAAGGCCATCGTCTTCAAGGATATGGAGCGCATCGTCGAAGAGGTGCCGGAAGACTATCGCGAGAAATGCGAGGAAGCCCGCAAGCACCTCGTGGAAAAGCTCGCCGACTTCGACGAGGAGATCATGAGTCTCTACCTTAGCGAGAAGGATGTCTCCGCCGAGCTCATCAAGCGCGCGACGCGCTGCGCGACGATCAAGATGCTCTTTACGCCCGTGTTCTGCGGCGCGGCCTACAAGAACAAAGGCATCCAGATCCTCCTGGACGCGATTATCGACTATCTCCCGTCCCCCATCGACAAGGGGGCGGTGATCGGACTGGACACCAGGGACGAGACGAAGAGCCACGCCCGGCATCCCATAGCGAGCGACCCGTTCTGCGCGATCGCCTTCAAGCTCATTCACGATCCCTACGTGGGCCAGCAGACGTTCATCCGCATCTATTCGGGAAAGCTCGCGAGCGGCATGCAGGTCTATAACGCGTCCAAGAACGAGTACGAGCGTATCGGACGGATACTCCGGATACGCGCGAAGGAGCGCGAGGATATCACGAACGCCGGGCCCGGCGATATCGTGGCCCTCATCGGCTTGAAGTACACCAAGACGGGCGATACGCTGTGCGATTCGACCCACCCCGTGGTGCTCGAATCCATTTACATACCGCCCGCGGTCATCGACCTCAAGATCACGCCCCCCACTAAGAAAGAGGAGGAGAAGCTGGGTATCGCGCTGCGGAAGCTCGCGATGGAAGATCCCTCGTTCAAGGTGCGCGTGGACGATGAAACCAACGAGACCATCATCTCGGGCATGGGCGAGCTCCACCTCGAGATCATCGTCGACCGCCTCAAGACCGAGTTCAACGTGGAGGCGATCGTGGGCGAGCCCTCCGTGGCCTGCCGCGAGACCATCACCGCCGAATCTGAGAACAACACGAAGTACGCGAAGCAGACGGGCGGGCGCGGCCAGTACGCGCACGTGGTCATGCGCATCGAGCCCAACAAGGGCAAGGGCTTCGAGTTCGTGGACCACATCAAGGGCGGCGTAATTCCTCAGGAATTCATCCCCTCCATACGGAAGGGCATCGAGTCCGTTCTGGAAGACGGCATCCTGGCCGGCTTTCCGGTCGTGGACGTCCGGGTCGTTATTATCGACGGCAGCTACCACGACGTGGACTCGTCGGACATAGCGTTCAGGACATGCGGCTCCATCTGCTTCAAAGAGGCTTTCCGCAAGGCGGGCCCCATCCTCCTTGAGCCCCAGATGAAGATCGAGATCAACACCCCCGACGACCATATCGGGGAGGTGATCGGGGACCTCAATCGCAGGCGCGGCCGCGTGGAGTCCATGCGCCGTTTCCGCAAGGGCGCCCAGAAGGTGAACGGGTTCGTCCCGCTCATGGAGATGTTCGGCTACGCGACGCAGCTCAGGAGCCTTTCGAGCGGGCGCGCGAACTATTCCATGGAGTTCTCGAATTACGTGCCGCTGCAGAAAGACGTCCAGGAGAAGGTGCTCAAGCAGATCCAGGAAAAGAAGCTGCAGAAGGCCAAGGCCTGATCCCCGGGCGGCCGTTTCCGCGGGAGAAAAGCCGTGACGCGAAAGCGCTCACGGCTTTTTTGTTTTCACGTACCCCAGGGCGAGGAAGTAATTAATCTTGTCGTAGAAGAAAATGATCCGGTTGTTGAGCTCCAGGGTCGTGTATATCTCGATGGGGGTGAGGAAAATCTTTTCCTTCACCAGCAGCATCCAGAGCGATTTGCGGGAAAGGGCCATGGCCGTGATCGCCTCCGGCAGCGGGATGCCGAGCTCCTCCAGGCGCGCGCCCGATTCGATGAACTCCTCGATCCCCAGCGTATCGGTGCCCCGGGTCAGCCAGTACTGGATGCCGCGGAGTGCCGCCAGGTTGAGCCGGTACAGCACGTCGAGGTGGGCCGCCAGGGCGGGCAATTTCCGCGCGATTTCCGCCGCCCAGCCGTCGGTTACCGGAATTATGCTCCTGTCTATGAACTTCACGAGCACGTTGGAGAGAAAGGCGTAGTGCTCATCATCCCTCGGTTTGATACCATCCGGAGAGTCTATATCCGGAAAGAGATGGCGAAACGAGTCCACCATGGTCCAGGTGTCGGTATTCATCTCGATATAGAGTTTCACCGCCTTCTCGTTGGAGGACCACGCGAGCGGCGGCAGGTCCAGGATCGGGAAGAAACCCGCGTCCGACGCGTCGTCGCCGGGGCGCACGCTCCCCCCGGTTATCCGCGCCTCGTAGGTGACGATCGCCAGACTCCCGTAAAAGTAGTTTTCCACCGTGTCCACGTCGATGAGCCGCGTGATCTCGCCCCTGACCCCGGCCTCCTCTTCGAGCTCCCTGAGCGCCGCGTCGTGAATCTCCTCGCCGCTCTCCGCAAAGCCTATGGGAAGGCACCACATGTCGCGGTACGGGTCCTTCTTCCTCTTCACGAGGAGCACCTCGCGATTTTCGTTCACGACAATGGTGCTCGCGACCGGAAGGGGGTTCTCGTAGAATACGCTGCCGCAGTGCGGACAGTAATCGCGCATCTTCCCGTCCATTTCGCCGCGGGCGATCTCCTTGCCGCAATAGCAGCAGAATAATTTCGGTTTCTTCATTCGTTCTCTTCGAGCGCGCCCGCGCGCGTTACGGCGGATTTGCGGCAGATGAATATGCCGTCGTCCTTGTTAAAGGAGACCAGGCCGTGCCGCTTCGCATGATCGTACACGCGCGCGCCGATACACCTTTCCAGATCCAGCACCCGGTCCGGGTAACCGTCGATGATCTCCTTATAGATGAGGCTCTTCTTTTTTTCAAGGTAATAAACGCAATCCTCGATGTGGCCGGATTTGAACACCATGGAGTTCCGGTAAGTGATCCTTTCGACCCGGTCGAAAAAGGGCTCCAGCAGGCGCACCCCGTTTTCGGCGGAGAACGCGGCGAAGAGCCTGCCGAGCGCCGTCTTTTCGGGCGCGCGAAGGCCGAGCGTCTTCATGCATCCCTGCACGAAGCCCAGGGCCTCCTCGAGCGAGCGTTCACTGTGCGTGATCGCGATGAACGCGCCGTCCCCCGCGAGGAGCCGGGCGACCTGGGGCACGATGTACGGGAAGAAGTAAAGAGAATAGCTTGAAATTATCAGGTCGAAGCTTCCGTCCTTCATGGAGCGCACCAGGTCGACCGGACCGTGTATGAATTCGCCGCGATAGTGAATCGACGCCACCGTGTCCAGGTAGGCGTGCTCGTTGTGCTCCACCAGGTCGATCCCCGTGATCGTCGCGTCGGGGGCGAGGAGTCCCTTCAGCTTTTCGACGAAAAATCCGTACCCGGATCCCAGGTCGAGCACCCTGCGCATCCCGGAGAGATCCAGGCGCCGAATCGCGAGGTCGCGGATATCGCGCCGGTTGGTGGAGTAGCTCTTGATAATATGCTTGGTCACGAGCAGGTCGTGCACGTTCTCGTACGTTTTCCGGATTTCCCCGGGTGTGTAGATCGCCTCCTTCATGGGGCCCGCCTGTTTATACATACCGGATTACGGCGGGAACTTCAAGGAGTTTCGGAGAAAATTGGCGGTATCGCGCGGCGTAAGTGTATCAGGCCCCCAGGAGAATCCCGGCCTGGTACACGATGAAGCTCGTCGTCCAGGCGACGGCAAGCTGGTAAAACACCGAGAACGCGGCCCAACGCCAGCCCGCCTCCCGGCCGATCGCCGCGATGGTCGCCAGGCAGGGGACGTACATGAGCACGAAGAGCATGAATACGTACGCCGCGAGCGGCGTTATACGGTACTCGGGCCGCGCGAGGGATTCCTGGAGCGAGCGATCCATGGCGTCGTGGTCCGCGCCCGCCGGCGCATGGTAGAGCACGCCCATGGTGCTCACCACGATCTCCTTGGCCACGAAACCGGTGATCAGCGATACCCCCATCTGCCAGGTGAAGCCCAGGGGCTCAAGGACGACGTGCACCGCCTTTCCCACCCTCCCGATCGCGCTGTGCTCCTTGAGCGCGGCGGCCCTGTCCCTGGCGAGCTCATCGTGTTCGGTATCGTACGCGCTGCGTATGCGGGCCAGTTCCCCGGTATCGGCCGTGTGCGCCATTCGCTTTTCGAATTCCGCAGTCACGCCCGCCTCGCGCGCCCTGTAGTGCTCCTCGATTTCCGGGGATTTCGGATATGCCCCCATCGCCCAGATGATGATCGAGAAGGCCAGGATGATCCCGCCCATCTTTCGTAAATATTGCGAGGAGCGGTCCCACATGTGCAGCGCGGTGGACTTGAGCGTGGGTATGCGGTAGGGCGGAAGCTCCATCACGAAGGGCGTCGATGCGCGCTTGAAAAACAATCTCCGGTGAAGGCGCGCGGAAAGAAAGGCGAATGCGATCCCGATCGCGTAGAGCGAGAGGATGACCGTTCCCGCGCGACCCCGGAAAAAGACCCCGGCAAACAGGATGTACAGGGGGAGCCTGGCGGAACAGCTCATGAACGGGTTGATGAGTATGGTGAGGATCCGGTCCTGCCTGTTCTCGAGCGCGCGCGTCGCCATGATCGCGGGGACGTTGCACCCGAAACCCATCACGAGCGGGATGAAGGACTTTCCGTGAAGTCCTATGGTATGCATGATCCGGTCCATGATGAACGCCGCGCGCGCCATGTAGCCCGTGTCCTCCATGAAGCTGATGCCCGCGAAGAGGATGAGTATGTTCGGGAGGAAAACGATCACCCCTCCCACGCCGCCTATGACGCCCTCGACGAGCAGGTCCTTGAGCGGGCCCGGTGAGAGCACCGAGTCGGCGGCGCCGGCGAGCGACGCGACCATGCCCTCGATCAGGGTCATGGGGTATTCCCCCAGCGTAAAGGTCAGGTGAAAGAGAAGCCAGAGGAACACAAAGAGTATGGGAAAGCCCAGGTACCTGTTGGTAAGCACCATGTCGATGGAGTCCGACATGTCCGCGCGGGTCACCGCGGTTTTCTTCACCGTTTCGTGAACCGCGCCCGAGATGAAGCCGTAGCGCGCGTCGGAAAAAATGACGTCGATGGGCTCCCCGAAGGCGCGCTCGAGCCGGGTGCGTCCGCCTGTGGCCTGCGATTCGATCGCTTCCCGCTTCGGGTGTTCGTTCAGCCTGGTGCGCACGTCCGCGTCGTTTTCAAGGAGCCTGAGCGCGAGCCACCGCGTCCTGTAGCGCTGTTCGATCCCCGGCGGTTCGCCTATGAGCTCCCTCAGCTTTTCGATCTCCGCTTCCGCGTCGTGGCCGAACGGTATGTATATCTGCCGGGCGATTTTTTCGGTTCCCTCGTAGACACGGATGACGGCGTCGATAAGCTCGTCGATCCCCTCGCCCCGCGTGCCCACGGTGGGGATCACCGGCATCCCCAGGAGCGCGCCCAGCTTCTCCTCGTCGATACGCATCCCCTTGGAGCGCGCCTCGTCGTGCATGTTGAGCGCGATGACCGTGCGCGCCCCGATGCTCACGAGCTGGGTGGTCAGGAAGAGGTTGCGTTCGAGATTGCCCGCGTCGACGACGTTGACGATCACGTCGGGCTTCCCGTCCAGTATGAAGCCGCGCGTGATGATCTCCTCGATGGTGTAGGTGGTGAGACTGTAGGTTCCCGGGAGGTCCACCACGCGAATGCGGTAGGGGCCGCGGCGAAGATGTCCCTCGCGCTTCTCGACGGTGACCCCGCTCCAGTTGGCGACCTTCTGCCGGGCGCCCGTGAGCGCGTTGAAAATGGTGGTCTTCCCGCAGTTGGGATTTCCCACCAGGCCGATAACGATCTCGTTATGCTTCATCGGACTCCCGGACCTGCTTCACCATGATGCCGCGTGCCTCTTCGACGCGCAGGGAGAGGTGATAGCCCTTGAGCTCGAGCTCCAGGGGATTGCGCAGGGGCGCGTAGCGCACTACGCGGATTCGCTCGCCCTTCCGGAAACCCATTTCCACGAGGCGCTTGCGCAACTCTCCCTCCACGCTCACGCGGCGGATCACGGCGCGGTCGCCCTCCTTGAGCTCCGAGAGGGGTTTCTCGTCCAGGATATTCCTGAGGTCGCCGGTCCATCCGGATTCGGACCCCGCCTGGTCGCGATGAAATTCAACCAGCCGGAAGATCTGCCTGCAGGCCTCGGGGGACAGATGATGCTCCAGTTTGCAGGCCTCGCTGTCGGCGGCGTTGCGATCCATGCGCAGCACGGTGTGGAAAAAATCGGCGAGGAAGCTGTGTTTCCGATACACCCGGTCGGCCAGCTCCTTGCCCTGCGGCGTGAGCTCGATATACTCGTATTTCTCGCTCTCGATGAGTCCCTTCTCGCGGAGCCGGGCGAGGGCCGCGCTCACCGAGGGCATGGTGATCTCCAGGCTCTTCGCGATGTCCTTCACGCGGACCACCCGCTGGCGGGTGGCCAACAGGGCGATACGCTCGAGGTAGTCCTCCATGTTCGGAGAGAGCTCGGTGCTGCCGAACTCCTCCGGTTCCTGCCGCTTGTCACGTTTCATACAGCCATTATAGCGAGGGAACAAATTTGTGACAATTAAATATTGTTAGAAGTGTCTAATTATTTTTGGGGTGTGAATTAAAATCCCGGACGTTTCGCGCTGGAAACGCCGGAAAATGTTCCGATTTTCATCCTCTCCTTAGTATCCATTTCAGACGCTCCACATTATCCCCGGAGTATACGGAATGTTGCGAACAAGCATCAACATGAGAAACGATATCTTTATTAGGATAGGCATCGCCGCCGTCCGGCTTCGAAAATCCCAGCGCGAGGTCGTGATCATGCTGCTTAATCGCATACGGGGCGATTTCAATCACTTCCAGGGGGGCTTTACCCTGGTGAGGTATCAGCCGCGCGATCCCCGGAAGCGTTGGCATTGTTTTCCGATTCGCTTCAGGGAGGCGGAAAATGAGCTTGTTGCGGATTTCAGGAAGCTGGGCAGGTTTTCCGTCTCCTACCTGGTGGCGATGGCAACGGACCGATATCTGGAAGAAATGTTGCAAGATAAGAAAAGCAGGCATAACTATGCAAAATTTGCTCACTATGCCATCGGCCAGAGG